>JAAFHZ010000033.1 GCA_013297675.1 Synechococcales cyanobacterium bin59.metabat.ball.084
CTCGATCGAGAAATGGCTGATACTGAGCTGACTTTTCGCAGTTTTGATGACTATATTTCTAAGTATCGGCGGGTTCTGGATTATTTTGATGCGGTGAAAATTGGTTTGACGGCCACTCCGGCTTTGCATACTACCCAGGTTTTTGGGCTGCCGGTTTATACTTATAGCTATCGAGAGGCGGTGATTGATGGCTATTTGGTAGATCATGAGCCGCCGATACAGATCAATACCCAGCTTTCTACTGGGGGCATCAAGTGGCGGGTTGGGGAAGAAGTGAAGCTATATAATGTGCAGCAGAGTCAGTTGGATTTGTTTACTACTCCCGATGAAATTCAATTAGAGGTAGAAGCTTTTAACCGCAAGGTAATTACGGAATCTTTTAATCGGGTGGTTTGTGAGTATTTGGCACAGGAATTAGATCCTAACTCGCGGCAGAAGACGCTGATTTTTTGCGCTAACGATGCTCATGCTGATTTGGTAGTTACTTTACTGAAACGGGCATTTGCGGATTTGTATGGTGCGGTGGATGACGATGCGGTGATTAAAATTACGGGGACTGCGGATAAACCTTTGCAGCTAATTCGGCGCTACAAAAATGAGCGTTATCCCAATATCGCAGTGACGGTGGATTTGTTGACTACGGGGATTGATGTGCCAGAAATTTGTAATTTGGTGTTTTTGCGGCGGATTAATAGCCGGATTTTGTATGACCAAATGCTGGGGCGGGCGACGCGCTTGTGTCCGGCGATCGACAAAGAGGCTTTTCGGGTTTTTGATGCGGTGCAGCTCTATAATGCGTTAGAGAAGGTGACGGCCATGAAGCCGGTGGTGGTGAATCCGCAGATTTCTTTTGGTCAATTGGCGACGGAAATGCAGACAGTGGATAGTGATGAGGCTCGATCGCTGGTGCGAGATCAGTTTGTGGCTAAGTTGCAGCGCAAAAAGCGGCATTTGAGTGAGGGTTCGTTGCAAGATTTTGAGACGGTGGTGGGGATGCCGCCAGATGATTTTATTCGAGAGCTACGCCAGATGCCCTTGGCAAGTGTGGCGACTTGGTTTACTCAGAATCCTGATTTGGGTGAGATTTTGGATCGTCGGCATACCGGAAATGCACCGATGATCTTTATTTCGGAACATGCTGATGCTTTGCATAGTGTGGAGCGGGGTTATGGCAATGCCAAGCAGCCAGCAGATTATTTGCAAGAGTTTAATGAGTTTATTCGCAGCAATAGTAATACGTTGCCAGCGTTGATGACGGTGTTGACTCGTCCCAAAGATTTGACTCGGAAGCAGTTGCGGGAGTTGGCGCTGGAGTTAGATAAGCGGGGTTTTACGGAGACTAATTTGGCGACGGCTTGGCGGGAGATGACTAATCAAGATATTGCGGCGCGGATTGTGGGCTATATTCGGCAGGCGGCGATCGGGGATGCCCTAGAACCCTATGAACAAAGGGTCGATCGAGCTTTGCAGAAAATCTTGGCATCGCGGGCTTGGAGTACTCCGCAGCGCCAGTGGTTACAAAAAATTGCGGCGCAAACTAAGGCCAATTTAGTGGTCGATCGCGATGCTTTGGATGATCCTGATTTGGTGTTTCGGCGGGAGGGCGGCGGTTTTACCCGGTTGGATCGAATTTTTAATGGGGAGTTACAGCAGGTGTTGGCAGATTTCAATGATGGTCTGTGGGAGTCACCTGCCGCCTGAGATAGCTAGATCACACTATCTATTCCCCGAGTCTGGACTAGATGTAGTAACTTGAGAGCTGTTCCGGTAGGACGCTTTTGGCCAATTTCCCACTTTTGGACAGTTGATAGACTGGTGTTTAAAATTGCCGCAAACACTGCCTGACTAACATTTGATTCTTCACGAATTTGTTTTATTTTCTCAGGTTCTAAAGATTCGATCGGCATTAGACACAATCGATCGAACTCACGAAGTGTAACTTGATCTATTACCCCCGCATTGTGTAAACCTTTGGCCGTATCATGGACGGCCTCAAGAATCGCTGATTTTTTCTTCCGCATTACAGTCTACCTCTATTAATTCTTTGTCTTGTGTGGCTAAGGCCAAAGCTTCTGGAGTTAGCAATAACAATTCTGTGGCCAGTTTTTTTAGGGCTTCTGATTCATTTTTATCAATATTGCTGCGCTCATTTTTGGGAAAGCCAAAGACAAAAAACCATTTTTCGCCTTGATTGGTGGCAATCAAAGTGCGAAAGCCGCCGCGTTTTCCCTGGCCGGGTCGGGCAATGCGCTTTTTAAACAATCCGCTGCCTAAGTCAGCATCGTAAAGTCCTGTAGCCATTTCACTCACCGCAATGCAAAGACTAAGGTTGTCTAATCCTTGCTTGTGTGCCCAACGATTGAACCAGCGAGTCTTGTAGATTATCATGCCATCCCCTCTCGATCCTTTTATAGCACTTAGTGCTATAAGACGGCAAGCTTGAAACAACAACCAAACTTGCAAATGTGGATTATACTGGCTAAATTACGTCCGCGCTGCGGACGCAATTGCAAAGAGTGGCATAGAAAGGATAGAGTAAGGTGCTTTAACCGCTTTCTCTGCCCCGGTGATTTCTATGAGTGCTACCCACGATATTGTTGCGAAGCTGTGGAACCTTTGCAATATTTTGAAAGATGATGGGGTGACTTATCACCAGTATGTGACGGAGTTGACTTATTTGCTGTTTTTGAAGATGGCCAAGGAGACTAGTACTGAGGATCAGATTCCGGCGGGCTATCGATGGGATGATTTGGAAAGGCTGGCGGCACCCGATCGATTAGAGCAATATAAAAAACTATTACTGCATTTGGGTGGTGCCGGTTCTGGGTTGGTGCAAGAGATTTTTGCTAATGCTACTTCGTTTATTCGCAAGCCAGCGACGCTTTCGACTTTGGTGACAGAAATTGAGAAGTTAGATTGGTATAGTGCGCGGCAGGAGGGGCTGGGGGATTTGTATGAGGGGTTGTTGGAGAAGAATGCTAATGAAAAGAAGTCGGGGGCGGGGCAATATTTTACGCCGCGCCCACTCATTGACAGTATGGTGGCGGTGATGAAGCCGCAGTTGGGGGATGTGATTCATGATCCGGCGGCGGGGACTGGGGGCTTTTTGATTGCTGCCGATCGGTATATTCGTAGTCACGACAATCCTGATAATTGGACAGAAAAGGAGCAGCGCCAGTATCATAACGATACTTTCTATGGGATGGAGCATGTGCAAGATACTCACCGTCTGGCGCTGATGAATTTGATGCTGCATGGGTTAGATTCTGATCCGCAGGGGGCGGGGATTAGGTATGGGGATACTTTGGGTGGTGATGGGGAGGCGTTGGGTCAAATTGGGGCGACGTTGATGTTGACTAATCCGCCGTTTGGCACCAAAAAGGGTGGTGGGTTGCCGACGCGGAATGATTTTACGTTTCCGACGAGTAATAAGCAGTTTTGTTTTTTGCAGCATATTTATCGGGGGCTGAAGCCCGGTGGGCGGGCGGCGGTGGTGTTGCCAGATAATGTGTTGTTTGAGGGGAATGTGGGGCGACAGATTCGGGCTGATTTGATGGATAAGTGCAATTTGCATACTATTTTACGGTTGCCGACGGGGATTTTTTATGCGCAGGGGGTGAAGACGAATGTGTTGTTTTTTACGCGGGGTGAAAAGGAGAAGGGGAATACAAAAGAGGTTTGGGTGTACGATTTGCGGGCGAATATGCCGCAGTTTGGCAAGCGGACGCAGTTGATGCGGCAGCATTTTGCGGAGTTTGAGGTGGCTTTTGGGGGTGATCCGTTGGGTAAGGCGGCGGCTTTGAAGAAGCGGGTGGATACGGGGGAGGAGGGGCGGTTTCGGTGTTTTGGGCGAGATTATATCGCGGAGCGCAATGATAATTTGGATCTTGCTTGGTTGCGGGATGATAGTGACGATAGTGCTGAGGAGTTGCCGGAACCGGCGGCTTTGGCGCAGATGGCGATGGTGGAGTTGGAGGCTGTGATGGCGGAGCTTCAGGGGATTTTGGCGGAGTTGGGTGAGGAGGTAGAAGTATGAATGAAATTCCAATGGGTTGGAGTAATACTGATTTAAGTAGTTTAATCGTTCGCATTATGGGAGGTGGGACACCATCAAAATCGAATGTAGTGTTTTTTCAAGGGAAGATCCCATTTATGACGGTAAAAGATATGAAGGAAAGATTTCCTTTGGACACTATTGACCATATTACGGAAGAAGCAGTTGAAAACAGTTCAACTATTGTTGTACCTGCTGATACGCTTATCGTTGCGACAAGAATGTCTTTAGGTAAAATTGTAAGGCCACGATTTGAAACAGCTATTAATCAAGATTTAAAGGCTTTGTTTTTTGCTGAGGGAATCGACAAAACTTTTGTTGAGCATTGGTGGCGTTCTCGCAGTAAGCTTATCCAGAATTTAGGGACTGGAACAACAGTCAAAGGAATTCGATTAGAAGATATTCACTCACTCTCGATTGATATTCCTCCCCTCAATGAACAGAAACGGATTGCGGATAAGCTCGATCGGCTTCTGGCCAAAGTTGATAATTGCCGGGAAAGACTCGATCGAATCCCCCTCATCCTGAGTAGATTTCGCAGTTCGATTTTAACCCAAGCATTTTCAGGAGAACTCACAAGAATTTTTCAGAATAGTAATAAGTATTCTGAAGAGTGGAGTTATGAACGTGCAGTAGATGTTTGTGAGAAAGTACAAAGTGGAGGAACTCCCAGGGAAGGATTTATTGATAATCCAGGAATTCCGTTTTTGAAAGTTTATAATATTGTCAATCAGAAGGTTGATTTCGAGTATCGCCCTCAATTCATTCTTGAGAAAATTAATAGTTCTTCAATGTCAAAATCTCAAGCAAAGCCTGGAGATGTTCTTATGAATATTGTTGGTCCACCACTGGGCAAAGTAGCGATAGTACCAAATTCATATCCTGAATGGAACATTAACCAAGCAATAACTTTATTTAGACCAAGCTCTAGGATAACAACAGGGTGGCTATATTACTTGTTGTGCAGCGGAATAAACGTTAGCTCTATAATCAATGAAACAAGGGGATCGGCTGGACAATCTAACATCTCATTATCACAGTGTCGTGATTTCGTCTTTCCTGTACCGTCTGTTCAAGAACAAGATGAAATTGTTCACCAAATTGAAAAGCTCTTTAATTTTGCTGATCGCTTAGAATCCCGTTATCAAACAGCTCGTGCTCAAATCGATAAACTCACCCCCGCCCTCCTCGACAAAGCCTTCAAAGGCGAACTAGTCCCCCAAGACCCCACCGACGAACCCGCATCAGTCCTGCTCGCCAAAATCCAACAAGCCCGCGCCAACCCAGAAAACCAAACCTCCAAACAGCCCAAAACCCCCCGTAAACCCTCCATCCCCAAAGTCAAAATGCTTACCCGCAGCACCATCCAACCCTCACACCTCGCCGACATCTTAAAAAACAGCGGCTCCCTCACCGCCGAAGCTCTCTGGAACGCCTCTAAACTGTCGATCGATGACTTTTACGATCAGCTTAAAGCCGAAGAACTACAAGAACTCCTCAAAGAAGTACAAGGAGAACTATCAACCTCCATCCGACTACTGGAGGCTATATGAGACTAGATAAACTACATATTCCTAACTACAAAGACAACAGCCTGCGTAACTTTACTATCGACTTCGATGAAGGCCGATCGACCACCGTATTAATTGGGCGCAACGGCTCCGGCAAATCTAACCTCATCGAAGCGATCGTCGAAATATTTCGGGACTTAGAACTCCACAACCCACCCGCCTTTGCATACCAACTACGCTACATTTGCCGCGATCGAGTCGTCGAAATTACCGCCGACCCAGCCAAAAAAAGCAATCGCCTCGAAGTCAAAATCGACCAAAAAACCATCAGTCAAACCGAATTTCAACGCAACCTCGCCGAATACCTGCCCAACTTCATTTTTGCCTACTACTCCGGCTGGAGCAGCCGCCTCGAAAAACACTTCGATGAACCCACCCGCCGCTACTACAAAAATATTTTAAACAGCAGAAACACCGAAATGCCCATCCGGCGGATGTTCTTTTGCCGCAAAGAATATAGTCAGCTTGTCCTGCTGGCCTTCTTCTTAGCCAACTCCGACACCGCCAACCATTTCTTAGAAAAATACCTGGGTATTCGCTGCTTCGACTCCGCCTTATTTGTGCTCAAAACCCCCTGGTGGCGCGGCAGCGGTAAACCCAACAAAACCCAAATAGACGAAGGCGATCCGCGCTTTTGGTATGCCCGAGGTGCATTCAAAACCTTCCTCGATCGCCTGTGGAGCCATTCCTTTGCCCCCGTTCGCAACACCGAATCGATCGAAAGAGACGTGCGCGGTAAAACCGAAAGCACCGAGCGGCTTTATTTATTCATCAAAAACCAAGCCGAACTAGCCAAACTCAAAACTGCCGAAGAAGATGCCAAAACACTCTTTGGCTACCTCGAAAGCTTATTTCTCTGCGACCTCATGGACGAAGTGCGAGTTACCGTCGAACGCACCGACGGCACCAAAGTTAAATTCACCCAACTCAGCGAAGGTGAACAACAGCTTCTTACCGTCCTCGGCCTGATGCTATTCACCCAAGACGACGAATCGCTGTACCTACTCGATGAACCCGATACCCACCTCAACCCCGTCTGGACTTACGACTACCTCAAGTTACTCCAAGACAACATTCAGGCCGAAAAAGGCCAGTTAATCATCGCCACCCATAACCCCCTGATGATTGGCAGCTTGTACAAAAACCAAGTACGCATTATCACTCAACAACCCGCAGGCACTTTTGCTGAAGAACCAGAATATGACCCGATCGGCATTGGCATTGAAGGTTTACTAAAATCTGAATTATATGGATTGCGATCGACCCTCGCCCCAGAAGTTTTAGACAAACTCGATCGACACTATGAACTACTTGGGAAACTCGATAAGACTCCAGAAGAAGAATTAACGTTAATTAAGCTAGCTAACGAACTAAATTCTTTACATGTATCTCGCACTCATCCCAACCCCTATTTTGAACATTTTGCTAACGCTATGGCCAATCGTATACCTACCGATGAAACTGTTCTAACCAAGGAACAGATCGAATCTCAAACCAAAATAGCTGATGAAATATTAGCTGAAATTCTGGCAGAAGAGGCTAATCAACCATGAGATATATCCAATTAGAAAAACCCGCCCCAGGTTCAAAACACTATGCAGATTTTCAAAAATGGGAGGCTAAAGCTAGCAAAATTACGGCAGAACTACATAACGCCCCAGATATGGCAACCCGCAAAGCAATCATCGATAAAAATCAACATCTGTGGGGTGAGCTAAAAGATTGGCTCTTGTCGCTGTCAGATCAAAAATGCTGGTTCTCAGAAGCCAAAGACTGTTTTAGCCATTGGGATGTAGAACATTTTCGCCCCAAAAAATCTGCAAAAGATCAAGATGGTAACGAATACGATGGATATTGGTGGCTGGCCTTCGATTGGCAAAATTTTCGGATCTGCGGCAACGCCGGTAATCGCAAAAAAGGCACATATTTTCCTTTACAGTCAGAAGTAAATCGCGTTGGTACACCCACGGCTGATCTACGGTCAGAAAATCCCCTGCTACTAGATCCTATCGATCCAGAAGATCCAGCTCTACTTTTCTTTGATTCTACGGGTAGAGCGATACCGGCTCCTGGTGTTACCAGTGACTGGGATAAAAAGCGAGTAGAGCAATCCATTAAACGTTGTAATCTTGATTTTCATCCTTTAGTAGAAAAGCGCAGAATGGTATGGAATCAATGCTCGCAACACATTGAACAATATCGCCAAGAAATCAAAAGGTTTGATGATAGCAATGGTAATAACTTAATTGCCAAGCAGATGCTCAAAGAAAAAGCCAAGGCTATTCGTGAAATGATTAAAACTAATCAGGAGTTATCATCAGTAGCCCGAGCTTGCGTAATCAGTTCTGGCGATTCCCGAGTAAGAAATTTGTTGTCTTAACTCGTTCGCGCAGCGTCGGCTTTGGCGAATCAATTCAAAGCCTGCTTACAGATCTAATCTGCTTGTACCAAAAGTGCCCAACAATGGCAAAACTTTCTTGTTTAACAACGCCACCAATTCTGGCTGCATGTACTCATAGTTATCTGGAATATCTAAACAAACAATGCGCTTGTTGCGCAGCTCAGGTTGAAACTTATTCTGCAGCTTGCGCAGATGGGTCTTCTCCATCACAAATATAATGTCTGCCCATTGAATGGCTTCGATCCCTAAAGGAGTTTCGGCATCTCGATCTACCCCCGCAGAATCTACTTCCAAACCTAGATACTCACAAAACATCGATTCGGCAGTAGGGCTACGCAAACGGTTTTTGCCACAGACAAAAAGTAAATTTAAGTTTTCCATCGTTGACAAGACAAAATAAATACAGTAACAGTCTACCGAAATAGCCGCTGCTGTTTCTCTGAAATTCCTGCGCCCTCATGCTCCAAAAGCCATTGTTTTCGGTTTAAGCCCCCAGCATAACCAGTGAGTTTGGCATTGGCTCCGATCACGCGATGACAAGGCACCACGATCGCCACAGGGTTTAGTGAATTGGCCATTCCTACCGCTCTGGCAGCGGTGGGCTTACCCAATTTTGTTGCTAGTTCTCCATAGGTAAGCGTTGCACCAAGGGGGATTTCTCGTAGTCCCTGCCAGACCAACTGCTGAAATTCAGTCCCGCCAGCGTTAACCGGAATATTATTTAAAGCGTTAAAATCCCCAGCTAAATAAGCGCGGATTTTGCTGCTGAATCCTTGGGGATTGATCGATTCTACTAATTCCACCGCTTCATAGCGTTTCTGTAACAACCCTATCATCCGCGCTTCATAGTCAGCAAAATCTACAGCACATAGACTCTGACCATCAGAAACTAGTAGCATAGTGCCCATGGGGGAGGGGATTCGATCGATTAAAAGTTTCATAGCTACAAACCCCAATACCGAATTCTTTCCTGTAACCAACCCTCTTTTTGCCACCGATCGAGTGCCTCGGCTACAAACTCTCTTAGCTCTCGGTGCTGTAAGCCTTTGGGCATAGCGATCGCCAGTGATTCTACCGTCAACTTCTCTGGCAACAGCCGATAACCTTGCGGAAACTCCTGCATCCATCCTACTAACAAACTATAATCTGCGGCGAAAGCCACTACTTTCCCTTCGTCTAATAATCTTTTTGCTCCTTCATAGCTACCCACCGGTACTAGCTTTACTCCTGGTACCTGCTCAGCCACTGGATAGGAGCTAACCGAAGACTGAATCACCGCTACTGGTTTTCCAGCTAAATCTGTCAACTTCCTCACCTTGAGGCTGTTGGTCAGTATCCCCGTCCCATCTTGATAATAGGGCTTACTAAACTCTACTACTCGCGATCGACCCCGATTTACTCCTAAGCGGGCAATAGTTACATCTACTCTTCGATCGAACAACACCTGCAATCGATCCTGATTATTCACTGGTGTAAAATCCACCCGATCGGACTGTCCCAAAATCTCTGTTGACAGTCGCTGGGCAATATCAATCTCTAAGCCCTGGAGCTTTCCTGCGCTGTCTTTAAATCCCAAGGGTCGGGTGTTGTCTTTGACTGCTATAATCATTCGTCCCCGTTGGCGAATCCCCTTCAAAGTTTCTGCTGATGCAGTTAAATAGAGTATGGGAGTCAGACAAAACAAAGTCAGCCCCAGCACTAAAAAGATCCGAAGCTGACTTTGCATGGAGTATTCTCCTCTGAATTTACCTAGCGCTGACTATTTAGCGGCCATTGCTAATTTCACGACTTGCTCAAATCCGGCCATATCTTGAATTGCCATCTGCGCTAGCATCTTGCGGTTCAGTTGAATATTAGCTTTTTTCATACCACCAATCAGACGACTGTAAGTGGTGCCGTGCATTCTAGCCGCAGCATTGACCCGCGCAATCCACAGGCGACGGAAATCACGTTTCTTTTTGCGCCGATCGCGGTAAGCGTTACGCAGGGCTTTCATTACCTGCTGGTTGGCAATGCGGAACAGTTTAGAGTGAGAACCTCTGAAACCGCTGGCTAGTTTTAAAATTTTGTTGCGATGTTTGCGGGCAACATTACCGCGTTTTACTCTGGTCATTTATTTGGAGGTGTTAGTCGATGGTGATTTGATTTTGATGGCTCTACGGTACAAGAGATTAATAAAAACCTCGATTCCTCAAGCTACCAAGCTAACTGGGAGGGTTTATTTATAAGTAGAACTTACAAATATGGCAACATGCCATGTACCCGATCGGTATCTACTTCACTAACCACCGCAATCTTAGAAAGATTCCGGCGACGAGTAGGACTCTTGTGAGCTAGTAAGTGGCTCTTAAAAGCTTTGCGGCGCATGATTTTGCCGGTGCCGCTGGCGCGAAACCGTTTAGCGGCAGCGCGGCGGGATTTGAGTTTAGGCATGATTTATCTTAAATTGTAAGACGCGATCTCCCAGTCTACAGCATACAGAAGTTCCCTGGCAACCCTAGCCCCGTGCGTACCGCTGGTTCAAAAATACCTGTGATATTGGCACGAGCCAAAACCATGCTGGGTAAAGGATAATTGCCATAATTCCGCCCAATCTCTGCCGGGAAAATATCTTTATTGGACAAAGAAACCCAGTGACCACCTGCGGCGTGAAAAATTGGCCAGACCGCTGCTAAGTCCCAAATTTTGGGCGTGGATTCTACTGCCCCCATCATGAAACCGGCTGCTACCGATAAAAAGCTGTAGGTGGTGACACCGACCATGCGCAGTTTAGCGGGCACGCGATGCTGGACGATCGCCGTGCTCCGAGCGCAAATTCCAAATAGGTGGCTGCTGCTGGGCTGATCGCGGGTGGTGTGAATGGGGTTGCCGTTTAACCAGGCACCTGTCGGCATTTCTAGGCCGCTTTCCCCTGGCCAGTAGCCATAGAAAGATTGCTGAATTGGCGGGAAGTACACATGACCAAATACTGGGTGGCCGTGATAGAGCAGACCGATCGAGATGCCCCATAAGGGCATTCCTCGGGCAAAGTTGGTGGTGCCATCGATCGGGTCAATTACCCATGTCCAAGGGGTATCAGTGAAAAGGTGAAAATCTTCTTCGCTCAAGACGGCATGACCAGGGAAGGCTTTGAGCAGGGCTTGCTTGATGAAGTTATCTGCCCAGCGATCAGACTGGGTGACTAAGCTGCCGTCAGATTTGGTTTCAGCGGTGGCGCTACCAAAGTCGCTGAGCAGTCGATCGCCTACTTCTTTGCTGATTTCGTGAGAGAGGGTCTGTACCTGTTGCCAAAAATCCATAGGTGATGATCCTCGTAAATTCCTTGATATTGAACAACACAATCATCTCAAATTATTTGTGCAAGTCATAATCTGCTATTTCTTGTTTGAGAGTGTCTATTAATCTACGCTGAAGCTCAAAAACACTAGAGATGGTTGTATTTGGTAGTTTAGCCATTAGCCAAAATAGTAAATAAAGACTACTTTGCTTTGGTCTCAAGAATCTGTCAATTGTGAAGAAAGTCTTTGAGTAAGATAGCTTCGCTTGCGCCTTTGGCGTTCACAAAGTGTCTCTGGAAGAGAATCGACAGCCCAAAAGTCACTTCAATCTCTGTGGTATTTGTTTGGAGTAAGCCGCGTCGATCAAGTGATTGCAATACGTCAATAATATCTGTAGGGCTGAGGTCTAGATTTCTTTGCAGGTCGGTGATAGTTACTGAGCCGGTGGCAATTTGTTGAACTACGGTTTTTTCTTTGGTGGTGAGTCGATCGAGCTGTTGTTGTAAAACTTGCTTGTAGTCATCGGGGATCGGTAGAGGCTGGGTTTGGGTAAAGGCGGCGGCGCTTCCTCCGAAGAATTGGCTGATGAGGGTGGTAATGATGTGGAGGGCTTGGGGGTTGCCGTTGTAGTATTCGATGATTTGTGGCCAGTGGTTGGGTTCGGTGAGTTGGTGCTGTTGAAATATTTGTTGGGCATCGTTGCCTAGTCCAGTGAGGGCAAGGCTTTGATAGTTAGGATGCTCGGTGAGCTGTTGGAGGTGGCGGGGGATTTCTTGGCTGAGCAGGATGATGGTGCTGTGGTGAGGGGCGGTGATCAGTCGATCGAAGAGTTGTTGATATTGGCGGTATTCGGGGGCGTAACTGCCAGCAAGCTGTTGGCTCCAGAGAATTTCTTGCAGGTCGTCGAAGATGACCTGGCTGGGTGGGTGGGTTGGTTGATGAGGTGGTAGAATATTTAAAATATTTTGCCAATCGATACTAAACCCTGTTAGCAGTAAATAGCAGAAAGTCGTTATAAAATAGAAATACCGATCACATGCTTTTTCTGATATACTGAGTTTCTTCTAAAAACATTTGCGCAATGGAAATCATAAAATCGTTCATTGATCTCACCACTTCAGGAATTAAACTAATCCAGGAAAGACCAAAAACCTCATTAGTAATATTCGGGGGCGTTGCAGTTGTCGTAGTAGTGTTACTAACATCTAATATTTTCACACCTGAAAAGGAAATTTCTTTTAGAATACTGGATGGAGATACAAAAGAGAGAAAATCCGTACAAAATGCATCTGTAACATTAGAATCAAATGGTAAAAAGGGACAAACTTTTCTCACAAAAATAGATGGTAGAGTTACTTTTCGAGTTAAACTCTCAGATATATGCAGTAAAGTAGTTGTAGGTCATGAGGCTTATAAAGAGAAGACAATAGAGTCACTGCCATTAATTCCTAACTGCTATGATTTGATATCCACACCTGTAATTCTAATAACTAAGAAGAAAGTAATACCTGATCCACCCCCAATAATTGAAGAGGATGACAAGCAACAGAAAGCAACATTCAATTTCGAGTCACTACTAACTCAATATACGTGGGAATTTAAAAAGACAGACACTTTAAGTAATGGAGTAACAGGAGGAATTCTAGCGGAGACGAAAATTATCCAAGAGCTTTCACACCCTGTTCTTAGTGAAGATATTAAGAATTCACAATCTATAATTGCTGTCGGCTTAGCTTCCTGTGAAGGTGAATTAAAAACAGAGAATCGAAGAGCAGCTCTAAGAGCAAAAGTTATAAAAAGTGCTTTGCAAAAATTGGATAGTAAGCCCCGTGGGGAAAATATATATGTTCTGGAGTTGGGGCAGTACAAGGATTCTGATTGTCAATCGACTAATACAGAACTTCAAAGAAGATTGCTGATTATACGAGTTACACGAAAAGATGAAGGTATTGATCTAGAACAAGCTTTGAAAAAAGTTGTAAATAGAGATGAGATAAAAAAGTGGCTTCTAGCATACTTACTAGGTAATAAGAATCCTTCTCCATTAAAAGGTAAAAATATGGATGCAAGCAACTATTCATCCATACTCAATTCCACATTTCATCTGGGCTTGTAGTAAGCTTATTATTGTTGTCAAAGACTCTCATTTGATCGAAAAACAAATGCTACTATCAATGAATTGCTTTGACATCGGTAAATACATCAAGTCCAGAGACTAGATAATTTCTTCAACATCAATGCCTAACTCTCGTAACTTAGCAGCCAGCATATCTGCACGTTGTCGCTCTCGATCGGCTCGCTCTATTAACAATAACCTCTCCTGACTGGTCATCACCCAATTTCCATCTGCATCATACCATCGCAACCATTTTCCCTCCACCCCATCATGGCTTCCTTGCCACAAACCCAGCCCCAAACCCCCTGACCACTCAGATCTAACTCCACATAGCGACCACCCTGCAAACAAAACATCCACAAATAGCCCGATCGCCAATCGAACACCACATAGTAAGGTACCCGCAACACCCTCTCATAAAGCCCCCGCTAAATTTTCTACCAACTCCTCACCATTAACTCCTGGAGTCAACAACTCCACCACTATAAAAGGAGTGATCGCCTCTTGCCATAGCATATAACTCCAGCGCAACTCTGCCGATGTCTTGCTAGCAGCCACCCCCGGCACCAAAAACCAATCAGGAATCTTGTACTGCAAAGCATTCTTCACATCAAAGTAAAAATGCATATTCGACCCAATGAAAAACTTCGACAGCCTAGGCCGACAAGTTGTTTTCAACAAATTGCGCTGCATCCGATGAAATCCATCAGATGGAGCCAAGTTGTCATGATCTTCACTAGGCAAATCATACATTGTCAACAATGTATTAGCGGGTAGAGCAAGAATATCTTGGTACATAATTTCTAATTTTGATATTTTGAATATTCTAGCCTAGCAGTAAATTTCTTGTCATTTTGTTTAGCCAGAGCCGATCAACTGAAGATATCGACTCAGCCATTACTTTTGGCATCAACATCGATACCCAACTCTCGCAACTTAGCAACCAATTGTTCAGCCCGCTGTTCAGCACTTTCAGCTCTCTGTTGCTGTAGATCAGCTCTTTGTCGCTCCTGTTCAGCTAACTCATTAGCCCGCTGCGCCTCTTGTCGAGCTATCAACTTCTCCTCTTCAAGAGTTGGTATCCATTTGCCCGATCGATCGTACCAGCGCAACCACTGTCCCCTGCCTCCCTGATAAAACCCAGACCAAATACCCAGCCCTAACTCAATCTCTGGCAGCCAAAAACCCTGACCACTGATTGTCGCCTCAACATACTGACCACCCTGCAAACAAAACATCCGAAATCGACTAGAAAACTCATCAAATACCGCATAGTAAGGCACTTGCAAAACCTGTTCATACACATGCCACTTAGTTGGCGGCTTACCCACAACCCGCAAAGTTTGTCCCAAGTCTTCCGCCTCTGTTCCCGGCGATAACAACTCCACCATCAAAAAAGGATTCACCCTCTCTTGCCACACGACATAACTTTGTCTTCGATCTTCTGGAGATGTACTAGCTGGCACCCCGATCGCCAGAAAGTAATCTGGTCGCTTGTACCAGCCAGTATGCTCAACATCATAGTAAAGATTGAGATCAGCCCCCATAAAAAAATCGTCAACAGCAGGCCGACAAGTTTCTTTCAATAAATCAGGCTGAGTATCATGAAACTCATCAGGCAAACCCATTTCCTCCGAATCTTCACTGGGCAAGTCATACATAGTGGGCAATGTATTAACAGGATTATTTTGATACATAATTTCTATACCTAATAACTTTTTTGATTCTAGCTTATTTCTTACCTTGAGCCGCAACGGCATCAAAACTGCCACAGACTTCAAATACAAATCTCAGAGCTGGCAAATTCAAGGACATCTCACCGATTCCACTACTGCCAAAGACGAAAAAGGCTTAGCCGCCAGAGTTCGCGGCACCATGACCGTCACCAACAACGACGGCTGGCAAGCAAAACGCCAAATAGAATGTGCCTACGACCTCGGCGGTTAACTACAAAATGCCTCAGAAATCATTGATATCAATTTCATAATCTAGAGAGTTTCATCAACATCAATACCCATCTCTCGCAACCTAGCAGCCAGCACATCTGCACGTTGACGCTCTCGATCGATTAGTTGCTCAGCATCATCAGCCCGTTGCTCCGCCTTCAAAGTACGCTCTTGCTCCGAAAGCACCCAATTACCAGCAGCACATCCTTGCAAAATCTTTATTCGATTTATCAGCACTCACTGCGAATATGTCTCAGTTATCTTGAGTTAGTTAATCGCTGATATCGATTTCACTCTTCACCATTTATTTGATATCTGAAAATCGAGATAGATATAGTTCAGCAGGAGTGCTGAAAGATAAATGTTTAAATGGAGTTTGGTTAACTAACTTCTCATATGTTTCATTGTCATTTCGATTGTACCTGTCTATCTGACCTATAATGACTTTGATGTTATTCATAGAACTGACTAGACTTCTATTTTGAGACTTGAAATAGTTGATTTCACCAATATTAATACTATCTTGTCTTGTGGCTAACTTTAATCTTTGAATGATGCCACCAAAACCGCTGTGAAAGGAAGAAATACAGGTATATAGAGTTGGTTCATTGGTAATAATGAAAATTGATCTTTTCCTTAGCTCCACAGAATCCACACGCCAATTATCTGTGCTAGGGGTGCAATCACCATCTAGATTAAATTCTTTTTTTAGTCTTTCAGCGACTTTGTTAGATAAGATAAGATTCATGTTGGGGTATTTAACCGTTAAACTATAAATTTCAAATAATGTAGTAAAGAACATCGGCAAATTGATGCAGGAATCCTTATTTTTTCGATGCAATTCACCTATTCACAAGCCACAAATGTAAGGCTAAAGATCTAGCCAGATTAGTTAAAGCTAGATCTTTAAATGCCCAAAAATCTAAGAAGGTGTTGATTCCTCTGGTTTCTTATCCTTCGCCTCCAATGTCTCCATGCGGCTTCGGAGTTCTTGATTAGCTTTTTTGACTTCATCAAGTTCTTGGCGAAGCTGCTTCAGCGCTGGATCAGTACCGGCGTTTTTCTGTACCACCTGAATTGCTTCAGAAGCCATGCGTTGCACCCGACCATCTGGGCTGCCATTGGCCAGACCTTGGAGTACCCCGATCGCCTTAATTGTAGTCATCTGTTTCAAAGCCCCAACTACTGATACCTGGGTTAAGAAAAATGATTCCCGCGCCAGTTCTTGGAGTCGATCGAGCGCCTTATTTACATCCACCGGAGCCTGATGCACCGATACTGCTCCTAAAGCCCGAATTGCGGCCAATCGCAATGGCTGCGGTGTACCTGCTGCCGTGTAAGCCATTACCATCCCCAATGCTACCGGATCATCGGTCATTTTGGCCAAACCACTGATGGCTCCACCGCGCACCACTTCATTCCAGCCCGATCGCTCGTTTAACACTCTTGCCAACAAATCTTGAACAGCTTGGCGCTCGGTGGGTAAGGCCGAAACAAAGCCACCTAAGACTGAACAAGCGGTAGATTCCACATAGTAGCTTGCATCACCTGTAGTTACTATGTCAGTAACAGCATGATAGCTATTGGCAGTTTTTAGTCTGCCCAGGCAATTAACAATCGATTTACGCACCAAAGGATCTTCGTCTGCTATTTCCGAAATCAGAATTTCTGTTGCCCGATCGAGCTGTACTCCAGCCAAGGCTTCGGCGGCTTCTAGTCGGACTGCCCAAAAATCTTCGGTGGCTAAGCATTTGCCGAGGGCTTCAACTCCGGCCAGGTTGCCTTTGGCGGCGATCGCTCTAGCGGCATAAATGCGACCGATCGGATCGGGGTCATGCTCTAACTGAGCGGTTAATTCAGCTAGACCATAGGCCAGTTCTACTGTTTTGAGATGATAGTTACCGGTGTCGAAGCTAATAAAATTGGGCTTCTTTTCTAAGGGGAAATAGAGGACTTGCTCTTTCTCGAAAATTCTGACTTTGAAGGTTTTGAGGGTAACATCTTCGCCTGCTACATAGCCAAAGGCGATCGGGATTTTTAGGTCGAATAGATCGTTAGCTAAAACGTGCAAACCTTCCTTGGCTTGGGTTTGAGTTACTGTCACCTGAGCGGTGCTAGTATCATCGTCCCAACTATAGGCAATTTTGTAGTCGGGGTGGCCGCCGCGAAAGACGAATTGATCGAATAAAAATGCGAGGTTACGACCAGTGGCTTTATCGATCGCCCTTAATACATCAATAGTTTCGACGGTTTTGTGGGCGTTATCTTGCACAAAGGTCTGGACAAATTTATCGAATAGTTCCTCGCCCAGTTCATAGCGAATCATGTGATAAACGCACGCGCCTTTTTCGTAAAGATGGCGGTCGTATAGTTCGATTGCTTCGCGGTAGATATTGGTAACTATAGGACGACGGTATCGATCGCTGTCTTCGCCCAAATAGCTCTCCATTTCACCCAGCATGTAGTAGGCGGCTTCGTCGGCATCGTATTCATGTTCTGTCCAGAGAACTTCGCAATAAGAGGCCATCCCTTCTTTAATCCAGGCATGTGACCAATGTTTGATCACTACTAAATCTCCAAACCATTGGTGAGCGAGTTCATGAGCGACCAGGCTTTCGGTATTCCAGTTGTCGATGCTGGCGCGTTCGTCTAAGAGACAGCGATCGGTCAACAGGGTAGTGCCGGTGTTTTCCATGCCGCCAAAAATGAAGTCATCGACGCAGACTTGGTTATATTCGGCGAAGGGATAAAGGTAGCCGAATTTTTTGCTAAAAAACTCCACCATGCGGGGGGTTTTGCCCATGCTCAGGCGGCCTTGGTCTTCGCGACCTTTTTCTACATAGTAGTTGATGGGGATCTCGTTCCAAGAGTCTTTGATTTCAGCAAAGCGACCCACTGCCAGGGTCATTAAATAAGTGGGGTGGACTTGTTCTTGTTGCCAGTGGTAGAGCTTGTTTTCTAGGCCAGTCTCGGTCTTTAGTAGTTTGCCATTAGAAATAGCGATAAAGTCTTGGGGTACCGAAACCCGGATTTCGGAAGTGGCTAATTGGCCGGGGTAGTCGAAGCAGGGAAACCAGAAGCGGGAATCTTCGTCTTCGCCTTGAGTCCAGACTTGGGTGGGTTTGTGGGGGTAGGCGGCGCTGGGGAGGATGAAGTAGATGCCCCGTTGGGGTTTGCTGACGGCGTAGGCGATGTCGATGTCGATCGATTTGCCCGGTTTTAATAGTTCGGGGACTTTGATTTGGAGTTTTTCGCCGTCGTAGGCAAATTCGTGAGTGAGGCCGTTGATTTTGATCGATCGAATTTCTAGATCTACTGCATCTAGAATTAGATTGTGAACATCTGGGCGCACGGGGTTGAGGCGAATGTGACAGTGGCCTTGCAGGTGCTGCTGAGAGATATTCAGGATCAGGTCTAGGAAAATATGCTCGACTTGTCCCGGTCGATCGGGGTTGTAATGGGGCTTGGAGCCGGGGAGCTGGAAAGATCTAGAATTGTCGTCAAAGGAGGTATGCAGCATGAGGTGAGAGGAAAAGTTTTATCAATCCTACCGCAATGCCCCATGGTAGATCCAAGCTGAGGTGTACTTGCCAGAATTTAGCTCCAGTCAAAACTAAGCCTCTTCTGGATCAATTCCCATTTCTCGTAATTTTGCAGCCAGTCGATCGGCTCGTTGTTTTTCTGCTGCTACTTGCTGAAATGCTTGTTCTGCACGCAGTGATTCTTGCTTTGCCAGCTCATCACCGGCCAGCAATAAATTTCCGGCACTATCCCACCAGCGCAGCCACGGGAAATCTTGATTGAGGTATTCCCCTTGCCAAATTCCTAACTCTACTCCCATTGGTATAATTGAATAATGCCCTCGCTGGTTTGCGGCAATTCGTTGATATTTGCCATTCACTAATTCATAAACTTCTACTGCCGCCTTTTTTGCCTCATATATGGCATAAAAGGGAATCTTAATGGCCTGCTCGTACACCCAAAATTTACCGGCTTTAGCATCATCGGTAGGTGCTGTAGCATCTCGCTCTTCGGAACCATCGCCAGATACAATCTCAATGGCGATCGTGGGAATTACTAATTCTTTCCACATTACATAAGAGCGCCGATAGGTGCCATCCAAGGAAGGTGGTACGTTGGCGACATAGAACCAATCTGGGGCTTCGGCTCCGCGCTCTGGTGGCTCTACCAATCGCCAATAAATGCCGCTGTCTTGCCCGATCGCGTACTGACCATCAGGATGCAGTTGATTTAATGTGGGGATAATGGAGCTGGTCAGCAATAAGCTCTGGGGATGTTCTTGAAAGTTTTTCACGAAGGAACCATCCGATTCTGGCAACTGCCGATGATCGGGTAATGATAACGAGGTTAATGGTTTGGCGATCGTCATGGAAATTATCTCCACATCTAGAAAACCGATATCTTATTATAGTTGATGTATTAGTTTTTTTTGACAGGATCAATCGGACGCACCATCCAGCACAAAATCCCCAGTAATCGATCAATCGGTTCCAGTGAATATTCTTGGGGTTCAATCCAAACCTGCTGATTTTCTAGGCTTAAAAACTGCCAGTTAGTGCCAGTGGTGACGATACCATAGATGGGCCAAGGAGGAGACTGATGCTGTTGGTTAAACCTTTGAGCTGCAACCATTTCGGCAATGCACTGACCCCAACCATCTTGAAGTACTCCTTTTTTTGCTTCCACAATGGTCACTACTGGAGCTTCTAACTTGACCTGAATGCTGGAGCGACTAATCAAGAAATCGCAAATACCATTGAGTCCGATCTGGCGATCTTGAGTTAATTCTTGGCCAGAGAAAATGCTTACTTGATGGTTCAAAATTCGGTCTAACTCTAGTAGCAGTGGAGCCACAATAAACTCTGAACGAGCCTTTTCAGATCCGGCACCAATAGCCACAACCCGCCCTCTTTGGATGTAGGTTAGCAGCACTGGGTCGCAGGGAACAGGCTGAACATGAGGTATAAATAGTCGATCGCCAATTTTCAAATCTAAAATCCGGGCAGCACTATCAACTGTAAAGTCACTATAGGACATGATACTAGGAGAACCTGATTGTTTGACTTTAATGGTATCACTTGGCAGCGATGGCAATGTCTGCAATTCATAGATAATAATGTTGCCGATTCAATTTTTTCGCCATGACTGTCCCTAATGTTTCATCTCAGATAGTACAGCTTGCCCGGTGGATGGCTGCTGATTTTAGCAACCAGGCGCAGGCTTGGGAAAACCCCCCATTTTTTGCCCATATTCGGGTGGCCATGAGACCTTTACCGATCGAACTCCTAGATGGCATCAGTCTATTTTTGGAGCAAGCCTATGATATTGCTTTGCATGAACCATATCGAATGCGGGTGCTAAAGCTAGTCCCAAGAGATCAACTGATCGAAATTGAGAATTACCTAGTCACAGACGAAGCCGAGTTCTATGGTGCTGCTCGTCAACCGGAAAAATTAGCGCAGCTCACCATCGATCGATTAACCAAGCTAGAAGGTTGCAGCCATTTAGTAGAGCGCAAAGGCAACTGCTTCTATGGCTATGTTCAACCGGGGAAACAATGCATTGTCAACCGCAACGGCCAGGATACCTACTTGGCCAGCACCTTTGAAATTGATGCTGATCGATTTAGCAGCCTCGATCGAGGCTGTGATCTAGAAACTGATGCCAGAGTTTGGGGTTCGGTTGCTGGCCCCTTTGAATTTGAGCGTACCACCAGCTTTGCCGATGAAATCTCCGCGCCATCAGCCACAATTCATTAACAACCAAGGCTATGAATTAATCCTTAGAGCACTCAATCTTCTCATAACCTGATACTAGTAAAGGCCATTCCATCTTGCTGATCGACCAAATTCCCCCAAAACCTGATACATTGAGTCTCGATTCCCCATGCTCCATCAAGCATCTAGTACAACATTTGTGGTCAACATTCTGGCTATTCTGTATAGGGTGTGACTGACGGAATCACAATTGACTCCAACACATGTATTCAAAAACAACCTTTGATATGAAAGTTCTGGTTATCGGTGGCGATGGTTACTGCGGATGGGCAACAGCCCTGTATCTTTCTGAGCTGGGCTATGAAGTAGCGATTTTGGATAGCTTAGTGCGGCGACATTGGGATGCCGAACTTTGCATTCAGACCCTTACCCCGATCGCCCCCATCCAGCAACGAGTCGGACGCTGGGAAGAACTTACTGGCAAATCTTTGCCCTTATACATTGGCGATATCAACAATTACAGCTTTCTCAGCGCCACTCTACAAGAATTTAAGCCAGACTCGATCGTCCACTTTGGCGAACAGCGATCGGCTCCCTTTTCAATGATCGATCGAGAGCATGCCGTGCTGACCCAGACGAATAACGTGATGGGCACCCTGAACCTGCTCTATGCTATTCATGAACTGCTACCGGACTGTCACTTGGTGAAGCTGGGTACCATGGGCGAATATGGCACCCCCAACATCGATATCGAAGAAGGCTACATCACGATCGAACACAATGGCCGCAAAGATACTCTTCCTTACCCCAAACAGCCCGGTTCTTTCTATCACCTCAGCAAAGTCCACGACACCCACAATATTCATTTTGCTTGCAAGGTCTGGGGCATCCGCGCCACCGATCTCAATCAAGGAGTGGTCTACGGAGTGCTCACCGATCAAACTGGCCGCGATGAGCTGTTAATCAACCGTTTGGACTATGACGGGATATATGGCACAGCGCTAAATCGCTTCTGTATCCAGGCGGCGATCGGCCATCCTCTGACAGTCTATGGTAACGGCAGCCAGACTCGCACTTTCTTAGATATTCGTGACACGGTACGCTGTGTAGAGCTAGCGATCGCTACTCCGGCGGCTAAAGGTGAGTTCCGAGTCTTCAACCAATTTACCGAACAGTTCAGTGTCAAAGATTTGGCTCTCAAAGTCCAAAAGGCTGGCAGTACTCTAGGTCTAAAAGTAGAGATCAACAATATCGAAAACCCCCGCGTAGAAAAAGAAGATCACTATTTCAAAGCCACCAATACTAATCTGCTCAATCTGGGCTTAGAGCCACATTTTCTCTCTGATTCGCTGTTAGATTCTCTGCTGAACTTTGCGGTGAAATATCAAGATAGGGTCGATCGGACTCAGATTTTGCCGAAGGTTTCTTGGAGATGAGTTGACAGTATTTGAGTTGAGGGAATTGCTTGATCGGCAGGTGGGTTGATTTTACGATTGATGTTCCATCGGGACTGAATGGTGTTTGTGATTTGCAGGATGGGGACAACCTGCAAGGATAATTAGCAATTAGGGCAGCGGCTTGGGTTTCTTGTTTAAAAGCTTGACGAATTAATTGTGCAGCCTGTTCAATATCACCTCTTAATCTGGCAACTGCTGCGGCTTCAGCTAAAGTTCAAAGACAAAATTGATCTTGGCATCCAGCTAATAGCTTTTGTTCTTTTGCTGTAACGGGTTGTTAGTTGAACTATATCATAAACCATTTTTATAGTATCAAATGGATGCTTTCAACAAGTACTTCAATAAAATCAACTGCATCACTGACAAGTACCTCGTCAATATTCCACCGATTTCCAATGTTAAAAGTTGGATTTATATCAGCTTCATGAGCAATTTTATTTCTCCGATCAACAATCGAGTCAAGCTGCTGCTTAATATCTTTAACAGGTCTAGCCATTTTGATAGCGACTTCATCCCACAGTTTCTTATTTGAGATGTATCTAATTGCCTCAGCGATTTTTTCCGGTTGCTGAAAACTTTGGTATCCTAAACGATCTCTGATTTCACTCTCTAACCAAGCAGTATTATTTAGCTTATTTTGAATGCTACTCGATATTGTAGGAATTAAGGCTGAAATCATGTGAGATTGCTGAAGAAAATCATATCCTTGAGCTTGTTGAAGTTCAGCTTCCAGCCAAGAGGCAATATCAATTGCTGTTAGTCGATCCTGACGTGCGCCACCTAATGAAACTTGAAAACGGGAGAATGCTGATTGAGTTGTATTTGCAGAAGGTAATGGTTCTGGGCGTTGCCCTCGATGGATCTCCAACATTCCTAATGTCACAACCTCATGAACATAGTAGTCTAATGCGCTGACAGATAGAACCAGAGCCGCACGCAACATATCTGATACATCAAGTGCGCTGGTAGACTGAGCTTTTACAGAATTATGAAGTGAAATTAGGTCTCGAACACGACTAATGCTGATGCGAAATTGATCAAGCGCTGACTGCATAAGCGTGGCTCTCAGCACTCAATACAATAATTTTATCTGCTAAATCCGAAAAAGTTTTCTTAAGTTCCTCTTGCTTATTTTTAGTGATTTCTAGAATAACTCCCGATTGCTTCAACTGCTGGTTCGTTAATGCATAAACTGGAGTTTGATGTTGTTGGGATATGGCAATTAGGCTGTTGAAGTCAGGAATTTTTGTCAAGCACAAACTACCGCTCATTCCTTGCTCCTGATAAGCACTATCCAACAGCATCATGTCACTATTTTTTAGATTAGGAATTAGTTTGGAAATGACCGCCTCTTCAATTTTTCTTATCCATGTTTGAAAAGCAGCAGTCTCTTTACTATTTTTGATACGATAATTTTGAATAATAATCCCTAAAAAACGCGGGTTAGAGTTGGGAAAAGGATAATTGGCTTCTTTGAGAATTTGCAGTGAATTTGCTGATTTAGCCCAAGAGCGCCATTTTGGCAGAACTTTAGCTAGAGAATCAATCGCCATTACGGAGAAAAAATCAGCAGTAGTTGGAACTAGGAAAAAGTCACTAATCATCAATATGTTTTGGTTGATTGAGCCTAAGCTAGGACTCATATCAATCAAAATATAGTCTGCGTTAAGCTTAACTGCGGTTTTTTCTAGCAAATCATTGATAGAACCTGGTAAGTTTTTGAGTGCTTGAATTGAACCACTTAGTTCTTGTGCAATACCTAGCGTTACTTCATACTCAGCAAAACCAATATGACCAGGTAGCAAAAATAAATTATCTTGACCCTTTACCGGAATACAATTAATTGCTTCAATGGCTTTTGGCTGTGACTCGAATGCAGGAGCTAATCCGGCCTTTATGTTTGAAGCTGCGTTGTAGATTTCTTGAATTCTATCTTCGTCATTCTCACTTTGTTCTCCTAAAACCATACCCGTTAGATTACATTGAGGGTCACTATCTACAAGAATTACTCTCTTTCCTTTTGAAGCGAGCATCCAACCTAAGTTGAAAGTAGTCGTGGTCTTACTAACCCCACCTTTGTGATTGAACAATGCGATTTTTTTAACCATTGAGATCAAGCCTTTTTGTGAATATTGTATTGGTCACTCGAATTAGAATTGAGTAGGCGAGATATCTAAAATTTGCTCCCCTAGTATAGCGTATGGATTGAAACTCTCTCACCTATAAAGTTCTTCACAGTCAAGTGGTGTCGGGCAGCTTATGGTTGTCAATAACGGCTTGAATCATTATTGATCGCACCCCAACCTCACCGCCCGAAAAAGTTAAATTGTGAAGGGATTATAGAAAAAATGGCTTTTTGTGGGGATCTCAGGCAAAATAGTGCCCAGAGGATATTCAATCAGTAGAGTAGCCATCATGCAGCCAATCCGCACCTTCAACGTATCACCATCCCTCCCAGCCCAGCTAGCGCCCCTGCAAAAACTAGCCTACAACCTTTACTGGGACTGGAATATTGAGATCAAAGATCTCTTTCGTCGCCTCGATCGAGACCTCTGGGAAACCACCCGACACAACCCAGTCGCCACGATCGCCCAAGTCAGCCAAACCCGCTTGCAAGAAGCCGCCAACGACGACGGCTTCTTGGCGCATATGGAACGCGCCGCCGCAGCCCTCGCCGACTACCAGCAAAGCCGCGACTGGTACAAAAAGCACCTGAAGAATGATAAATTCAGTCATAATAATAGTTGAGTTATTCAATCAAGCCTTGCTGATGTTGCTGCTATGTGCCCAGCTAATGTGCTCACAAAGGGCTTTAATCCAGTCATTGTAGACATCTCGGAAAATTCACCAGTTTGATAAGCTGTCCGGGGAGAAGCAATCAAACAGGCACTTGTGTAAAGCTGTTCTTGTACTAGCCGCTGACACAGTACGTCGTAGCGTTTAAGGTACGAGGCACTTTGAAACTCTGTAAAAATGGGGAAGTGTGGAGAATTATCCCTAACAGCAGAACGTGATTCAGGTGCATCCTCAACTAACATTAACCATCCCACAAATGGTCGAGATTGTTTTCCAAATGCTCCCTCTCTGTAGGCTATGCAAAAATCATGCGCAATGCCAATGGCTTCTTCTGTCCGATTATTAAAATTATTGCCAAACGATGGACCAACTTGGCTTTTTAACTCGATGGCTATGATTAGTTCTCCTTGGTGAGTCACTAACAAATCCCAAAGCTTGGTCGGTCGAAAATATCCAGGAAGTGTCAACACCGATCGGCTTTGGTGAATTTGAGCATCGGCTAATCCATTAGCCCGCACAATGTCGAGCATTAAAGCCAAAAAGCCATCCATATTTTTACCGGCTGTCACTCCAGCCCGTTCACCTTGGTCAGCTTTGCCCGACTCAATCTGTTTTTGTCTGGCTGCATCGCGGTTGCCCCAAAATGCCTTGATTGCTTCATGGGCTTTTTGTTCATAATTCACCAAATCAAGAGCCATTATTATCCATTATCTCCAAGAATAAATTGTTCTTTGTCATTTAATCCATATAGCTTGAATGTTGCACGGTTACAAGCCAGTAGGTCTCTTTTTATAGCTGCATCTGCAAGCTCCTCCCGGAGTATTTGTGGTACATCAATCCACTGTGGAATACGAATTCGGCGTAGATATTGAGCTTGAAACCGCAGAAAACCTCCCTGCATTTGAGTTGAATAAGTTGCGATAAAAAGTCTTGTGACGGCAGACAACAGAACAGCCTGTAGAGATCTTAGCTCCCATTCATCACTAGTAACATAATATAAATTATGGTGTGGATAAAGTGTGCCATTTTCATAAACAATATGTGCTTCCCCTTTAATGTCTGGGATTAACAACTTTGGTGTTTTGGCGAGTGATGGTGTAATTCTATCAATTGTGCGATACCAATTTTCAGGAGATTTTTTGGCACAGTGACGATTCTTGATGACCTCTTTTCTTTCATTTAGATAACTATGAAGACGAGGATAATCACTAAGATCAACCAAACCGCCTTCATCAGCGAAAGGATTGATTACTCCCTGGCCAAGCCACTTTACTTCTCCTGAGGCAATATCCTTAGTTGTAACCATTGCCAGTTTTCGATCGGCTTCAACGTCAAGCTGCTCAAATTTGCCAATAAATGCCTTGTCAGCACCAGTGGCTACGCCAATACCTACCTTACAACCAGTTTCTTCTAGGCTGGGAAATTGCTGTTCCAATCGTCTGATCAGCATCATTTGATCTGCCGACTCTAGTAGCCATGGTTCTGAACCCTGGACAACCTTGGCTAGTTCTCGGACAGACTCTGCTGTTTTTGGTAATGTTTTTACTCGTAGTGATGTGGCTAATTTAGTCAATGAGGCTTGATCGATCACCGGGCGATAGGCAATTCTGGTTGCACTTGGTGTTTCGCGACTAATTACTGTAATTGCTGGATAGGCAATGACATCAGACTGGAAAGCCGGAGTATTTACCATATCAACATAAATTTTTAGGTGGAATTGCTCGGCAACCAGGCCACGTAGCGGCCCCCCATAACGATTTTTCATCCAGCGATCGGCGCAGATAAAAGCTAAGCTGCCACCTTTGGCAAGTAGCATCAATGACCTTTCGATAAAGGGAATATAGAGATCTGCTCGATCGTATATGGTCTGATAGCGGCGGCGATATTCTATTAAAAGTGATGGAGGAATTAGCTCTTGGCGAACATAGGGCGGGTTGCCAACAACAAAATCAAATTGTGATTCTAATGGTGCCAATAAAAAATCTGCTTGGGAAAGCCATCGATCGGCTAAATCTGTGGCTATCTTGGAGGCGATGTTTTCGCTGATGAGTAGGGCGATCACGGCTTCCCGAGTGCTGTGGAATGTTTCGCTGTGCAATTCTACAGCGCGGATGGCATTGCTTAGTTCATCGATGGTCTGGCCTGTTTTTTTTGTGGTTTTCCAGGCGGTTAACAATCTACTGACGATCGGTAATAAGAAGTCGCCTCTGCCGAATGATGGTTCCAAAATTCGTTGTTGATGCAGTGGCTGGTCTGTGGTGTATCCGGCTAGGTCAAGGATAAAATCGACGACTTCGGTGCGGGTAAAGATGGCTCCGCGAGATTCGGTGCCTATGGATGTGGACAATTTTTCAATGGCGGTAGTGATTCCGGGGGATTGAGGAGTATCTAAATCAAAGTACTGATCGAAGCTGAGCTGCTTAGATACCAAGTTTTTTTTCTTACCATCTTCTTTACTGTAAAGGCGTTGGCGAACTGCCATAGGTTTGACTCGGTTATGACCTAAGTTATTTTACCAGTTCTCGAAGTTCGTTAATGTTGATTGTGGTTTACCACATTCGATCTCTAGAGATAACGATTGAATTTGTCTGATTGGATTAGGGGTAAAATTCTAGATGCCATCTTCTATGATTTCAACCTGAAATGTCATATTTTTGCTGCATTTCTTTCATAAAATCATCGATCGGGCGAGTTTGGCCGGAGTTTAATTCCTCAAAGCCTTGCTGAATGCCCTCAATCGTCTCTAGCTGATCTATTAGTTGGCGTAGTTTGGCAGAGTCGATCGAGCCAGGAGTAAGAAAGGTTACGAGAACTTGAGATTGATCTACAATACCTTGTGGTAGTTCGGTGAAATGAACTTGCCCATCTTGATAAATGCCTTCGATGGTTTTTAGCATAGGTTGAGGTTGGGTTAGTGGCCACCTTAATTCTATCAGATAAAATTAAGGGGCTAGATCTGGAGTTCTGATTGTGCAATATAAACCTCGCATTGACTTAGTTATGGCTGGATTCATTCCACCTCAATCACAAAAATTTGTATGTCAGTCTTTGCAACTTATTTTATGTTCACTTTGGCATATCATTGTCAGCCAATGTCTGTTCAGAATAAATATTTGCTGATGCAATAATTTTTTCTTTGTGATCAAAAATATCATCAATGGTAACTATGGGTATTTTCTCTTCTTTCTTGTCTGATGTAAATATACTAATGTATTTTTTACCCCCATTTAAATACAGGCGAGAAATTGGTTTTCTATTATTGTCATCAAGCAATATACCAAAATATGATTGAGTGTCTCTGTAAAATACTCTGCTCAAATCGACAGTGCCTTTCAAAACAGATTTAACTGCATAAAACCCCTCAAGCTCTTCTTGAGTAGTAATGATTTTATTTTCATCAGCATTTTCAGGAATTGCCGCAGACTCCACTTCTGTTTGATTTGAATTGGCAACGGGTACCTCAATGGATAATGCCGATTTAAGCCGATCATTTAATTTGTCATTGATAAAATGCTGAAATGCTTTAGCAATAATGGGAATGAACTGCTCTTTGACTTGTGCTGTTATTCTTCCTGGATAAGCAGTTGCTAGTACGAATTTCACAAATTCATCTGATGGATTTACAAGTTGTTCATTAATGAGGTTCTTTATTATCTTAGTGTATTTTAACTCACTGGCAGATGATAATACATTGTCAATATTGAATGACATTTTAGTGAATTTCTTCAATTCTCCGAGGACTATTTCATCTACATGTGCAACAGAGAACTCTAAGAATGGCTTGTTATCCATTTTATTAGGCTCATCTAAGTCGGTATAAAACTTGTAAATTATTCCATCTGTCAATACGCCTATTCTTGCCTCAGTAGCGTGAAAATATCTATGCAGTTGTGATTCATTTTGAGCATCAAGTTTGGAATCAACCATTTTGCACTCAACAAGTATTGAGATTTTACCACCTACTGATATTGCATAATCGACCTTTTCACCTTTTTTGATACCAATATCAGCAGTGAATTCTGGGATCACTTCTTCTGGATCAAAAACATCGTAACCGAGCGAACTTATAAATGGCATTATAAAAGCTGACTTAGTAGCTTCTTCTGTTGCAATTAAATTTTTCTGTTTCGCAATTTTAGAAGCAATCTGATTTAGATGATCGATCAAATCCATCTGTATACCTCTTGATTTTTATAAATACAATTAATTTTGTTGGAGGATGAATTCTGTAGCTTAATCTTAGTGGAGAGTTTATACTTAAGAAGATCTTAAAATATCCCATTAAATGTTTAATCATTGCATATATTGCTTCGATAGTTAGAGCTTTAAAACAATTTCATCAAACCTCAATAGATAATAGCCAGTCCACTCTTTAGAGTAACTCCACCAACCATTTAATGCAAAAATGTATTCTCTTGGTAGGCTTCCTTGTGGAGATTGAAGGTCATAATTGAAAGAATCATATGGAGATAACCATCTACTTCCAACACGCCACTGAACATATTGGCCAAAAGTATTTTCACTAATTGTCTGTATGGATATGTTGTCAGATGACTTACAACCTAGCATACGCCATATTTTACTTTGAACACTAAATCCAAATCGACCATTACTATATTTCACCCAGAGTTGATCTATAACCAATAAAGCTTGGGGTGAAATAGCCTTTGCATCATTCGATAATAACCATCCTTCCTTCTCTCGACCGGCTAATTTAAGTAAGAGCCTTTTAGTTTCATGATCAGCATCTTTTAATTTGCCCAATTCAAGAAGTTGCTCTAACTTTTCGCAATTAATAGGAATTTTGATAGGTTGCACTGGCTCAGGCTTTACTGCACTTTTAGTAACTTGAGGCTGGTAACATTTTAAAAATTCGTAGGCGGCATTGATTTTCTTAAGCTTTTCCTCAGCCTTTTTCTGTAGTTTCAGATTATCAGAAAAACGATCTGGGTGCCAAACCTTAGCTAAATCTTTGTAAGCCTGTTTAATATCATCTTGTGATGCCCCTACTTCGATTTCAAGAATCTGATAGTGTATTTGTGGCTCTGTCATAATAGTTTCCTGGACTACGATTTTTCAATAATAAATTTTTCAAGTTGTAGAACTGCCTGCTCAATTGCATTAATAATACCATCAATGGTATTATTACGTTGTTCTAATGGTGCAAGCTCTTGTGCTAAAGTCCGACGATCCACATCCCGACTAATTGTTTGAACTGTGCGTACTAGCCGACCAAAGCCACCACCTCCAATAAATTTAGAACCTTTTTGACGCACACTATTTGTGTACTCTGCCCGAATTAATTTTTGTTGTTGAGAAATTTCCCTTTTAGCTAAGGCATATTCTCTTTTCTTCAACTTCAATTCTTTGATTGCGATTTTTGCTTCTGCCACTGACTTAGCTGAAACATTCAGATCTCCATTATTGCTGATATTCACAAAGCTATTTTGATTGGGAAGCATATTCAATACTCCGGACAGATTTACAACTATTTCGCTGGAACCCGCACTCCACTGTTACTGAACAGGTAAACATAATGTCTTAGGTTGAATGTACGAGTAGACAAAACTTAGTCTATATTCCATTATGCCCAACATAGTATAAGTCTTAACATTCCGTTGCATAGTTTATTGAAAGAACCTTTTTTGACAGCAAAGAATCAAATTGTTCCACACTTAAATGCAGCTTTTGCCATCACCGATCGCCCCCCAACTGCACTTACCAAAAAAGTTAAATTGTGAAGGGATTATAGAAAAAATGGCTTTTTGCGCGGATCTCAGGCAAAATAGTGCCCAGAGGATATTCATTGAGTAGAGTAGCCACCATGCAGCCAATCCGCACCTTCAACGTATCACCATCCCTCCCAGCCCAGCTAGCGCCCCTGCAAAAACTAGCCTACAACCTTTACTGGGACTGGAATATTGAGATCAAAGATCTCTTTCGTCGCCTCGATCGAGACCTCTGGGAAACCACCCGACACAACCCAGTCGCCATGATCGCCCAAGTCAGCCAAACCCGCCTGCAAGAAGCCGCCAACGACGACGGCTTCTTGGCGCACATGGAACGCGCCACCGCCGCCCTCACCGACTACCAGCAAAGCCGCGACTGGTACAAAAAACACCATGGCAACGCTAGCCCCGAAGCCAAACCCTGCTTCGCTTACTTCTGCGCCGAATTCGGCCTCGTAGACTGTCTGCCTATTTACTCTGGCGGTCTCGGCGTATTGGCCGGAGACCACCTCAAATCCGCCAGTGACCTGGGGATTCCCTTAGTGGGGATTGGCCTGCTGTATCAGCAGGGCTACTTTGCCCAATACCTAGGAGCCGATGGCTGGCAGCAAGAACGCTACCCCCTCAACGACTTCTACAACATGCCCTTAGCGCTAGAACGCAAGCCCGACGGCACCGAGCTACGCATCGCCGTAGAATACCCCAACCGCTTGGTTTATGCCCGAGTCTGGCGGGTGCAAGTAGGCACCGTGCCCTTATTTTTACTCGATACCAACATCGAACCCAACAGCCCCTACGACCAAGACATCACCGATGCCTTGTATGGCGGCGACTTAGACACCCGCATTCACCAAGAAATCATGTTGGGGATCGGTGGTTTTCGAGTCTTGCAAGCTCTGGGTTATGCCCCCACCGTCTACCACATGAACGAAGGCCACTCCGGCTTCTTGATTTTAGAAAGACTGCGGGTGCTGATGCAGCAAGAAAAACTCAGCTTCCCTGAAGCCCGACAAGTGGCCATGTCCAGCCAAATTTTTACCACTCATACCCCCGTGAGCGCTGGATTTGACCTGTTCCCACCCGATAAGGCCATGTACTATGTTGGCCACTATGCCAACTCTTACGGTTTAGGCCGCGAAGAATTCTTAGGGCTGGGTCGAGAGAACACCGGCGACCTAGATTCGCCCTTTAGTATGGCCGCCTTGGCTATGAAAAACGCCAGTTTTGTAAACGGAGTCGCCCAGCTCCATGGAGCAGTCTCTCGGGAAATGTTCCAAAACATGTGGCCAGAAGTGCCCTTGTCCGAAATCCCGATTACCGCAATCACCAACGGTGTTCACGCCCGAAGCTGCGTGGCCAAGAGCAATCAAGAATTGTTCGATCGATACCTAGGCGATGACTGGGCCGAAAAGCCCGCTGATGATCACCTCTGGCAAAAAGTCCAAACCATCCCTGATGAAGAGCTATGGCGCAACCATGAACACTGTCGATCGGAGATGGTGGTGTTTGCCCGCGATCGAATTATTAGCCATCTAAAAGAGCGAGGAGCCACTGGTGCCGAAATGCAGCATGTGCAGAATTCCCTAGACCCGGGAGTCTTCACCATTGGCTTTGCCCGGCGGTTTGCCACCTACAAACGCGCCACCTTGTTCTTACGAGACCTGGATCGGATTAAAAAGCTATTAACTGGCAACAAAGAGCGCCGGGTACAGTTTGTGATTGCTGGCAAAGCTCACCCCAAAGATATTCCTGGCAAAGAACTGATCCGCGACATCGTGCAGTTTACTCGCTCTGAAGGGATGAACTCCGTGGTCTTCGTCCCCGATTACGATATCTATGTATCGCGCCTGATGGTTTCGGGCTGTGATATTTGGCTAAACACCCCGCGTCGGCCTCGGGAAGCCTCGGGCACCAGCGGTATGAAAGCCTCCATGAACGGTCTACCCAACGTCAGCATCTTAGATGGCTGGTGGGATGAAGCCGACTATGTGCGGACTGGCTGGCCGATCGGCCATGGCGAAATGTATGACGATGAAACTTACCAAGACAACGTAGAAGCCAATGCCTTTTATGACTTGTTGGAAAAAGAAGTTGTCCCGATGTTCTATGATCGAGATAGCGAAGGGATTCCCCGCCGCTGGGTAGCCAAAATGAAAGACTCCATTTGTCTAAATGCCCCGCGCTTTAACACTGCCCGGATGCTGAGAGATTACGCAGATCAAGGCTATGTGCCAGCCCATCAACGGCAGGCAATCATGGTGGGCAATAGTTACCAAAATGGCAAAGACTTAGCGCACTGGAAGGCGCGAATCTTTGAAAACTGGTATGAAATCAAGATTAAAAATGTTGATGCTGCGACCCCAGAGCAGTTGGGCGTGAACCAGTCGATCGAAGTAAAAGCCACTATTAATTTAGGTCAACTCCAGCCCAGCGATGTGCGAGTAGAGGTCTATCAGGGTGCGATCGATAGTCACGATGGCAAAATTATGAATGCTAAGACAGTGTTAATGAACAGCACCAAAACTACCAATGGTGAAACCTTTTATACTGGCACTATTAGCTACGAAGCCAGCGGTCTACAAGGTTTCTCGGTGAGGGTACTACCCAACCACCCTCATTTGAGTAATCCCCATGAGTTGGGTCTAATTCATTGGGCTTAGGTTGGGCAAAGAATCATCTAAGTTAATGCCATCCCCTATATTTTTGATAGGGGATTTTTTTGTAGAAAAACCGTAAAATAGCGTTTGACTTATGAAGATGACTATCCGAAAATCAGTTCTGAAACAACAGGTGTTGGTAACTTGAGTAGTACAATATGACAATCTCCACTGGAAAAGACCTTACTAGTGATAGCTCTGCTTGTGTCAAAAATATTCACAAAGCTTCTCAGCCAGGAAATCGATCTAAACGTAATCGCAGTCGATCGAAGCGACGACAGATCTTTTGTCCAATGCATGGCTGTCAAATGGATAGCGTCAGCCCCAAGCATTCTATTTTTGGCGATCGAGTAGAGCATTTACAGCAGGCCGGGTTCGATCGTGGCTTGGCCAACATACTAATGGATCAACACACCACCATCTCTATTCCCGGAGAATGGCTAGAAAAATTTTGGTGTATGGAATGCGACCAAGCCCAGTGGTATCGGGTAAAACGCTATCACCGACCAGATGGGAGCGGAGCAGCCCAGTACTTTGTGGAGTTAGCAGCTCAAGAGCTATGGCAAAGAGTAGCCGGGGTGCATGATCCGACCGGCAATCCATCAGTGAGTGAATTTACTCGTAAACAAGCCAAAGCAAAAGGGATGGTGCGAGATTTTAAATTTATTATGTGAAGGTCACGGATATCAACTTGTATTGTGCAGGATTCTGGCCGTAACATAGATCTTGTTCAGTACCGCGCAGCTCCATGACCATTACACCAGAATCAGTCAGTGCATTGCTATCTTCCGAAAGCCATGGCGATCGCATTAGAGGAGTCAATCAACTCCGAGAACTAGATAAGCCGATCGCCTATGAATTAGTTCAAGCACCCATTCAAGATAGAAATACTCGGGTGCGCTACGCGGCGGTAAGCCTGATGGATACTATTGGAGATGTAGATTTGGTCAAGAGTCTGGCCATTTTACGGAATTGCTTGCAAGATGCCGAATACGATGTGAAGGCCGCAGCGGCTGATGCCCTAGGGGGCTTAAAGCTGAAGGAGTCTTTGCCAGACCTGATTGCTCTCTATCATGAGACCGAAGAATGGTTACTAAAGCTGAGCATTGTAGCCGCATTAGGTTCTATGCAAGACCAGCGAGCAATGCCGTTATTTGCCGAATCTTTAGAATCTAGCGTAGAGCTAATCCGCATGACCACGGTGCAGGCGATCGGTGATATGAGTGACCCCGCAGGTGTAGACTTATTGGCGAAAGTAATCGCTGAACCGGATGCGCAAATTCGTTTTCGGGTGGCCGAAGCTTTAGGCAAAATTGGTGGTGGGCCAGCCCAAGAGCTGCTCAAACAAATGGCCAATGATACTGACCCTCAAGTAGCTGAGCAAGCTCAAGCGTTTTTATGAAGTTATTATTAGCCGGAGATATTGGTGGCACTAGCACTCGTCTGCGTCTTGCCCCGATCGAAGATTGGCGCAGCCATCAATGGGAGCGCATTTATGCTAGCCAAGACTTTCCTGATCTAGCACCGGTGGTGCAAAGTTTTTTGGCAGAGTTGAATGTCTCTGGGGAAGTGGTAGCGGCTTGTTTCGCGGTGGCTGGCCCGGTGGTAGGTGGAGTAGCCAAGCTGCAAAATTTGGCTTGGCAGCTAGAGACCGATCGGCTGATCAAGTCTTTAAATATCCCTAACTTGAAATTAATTAACGATTTTGCCGCAGTGGGCTACGGCTTGGCTCATTTACGCCCCGATGAGCTGCACGTATTGCAGGCTGGTGAGGTGGTAGCAGATGCTCCCCAAGCAGTGATTGGGGCGGGGACTGGTTTGGGTCAGGGATACTTAATTCCGGCCTGCGGCAAATATGAGGTGTTGGCCAGCGAGGGGGGACACAGCGACTTTGCCGCGCGGACTCCTCTAGAGTTTGAGCTGGTGGAATATTTGATGGAGCGAGATGATCTAGATCACGTCTCCTACGATCGATTGGTTTCTGGGCGGGGAATTGTGAACATGTATCGGTTTTTGCGCGACCGCCCCACAGATGAAGTTTCACCATTAGCAGATATCCCAGAAATTGCCGAGGCCGTAAAACAGTGGGAAAAAACTACGGTGTCCGATCGAGCGCACCTCACTGATCCGGCAGTCTTGATCGCCAAAGCAGCTCAAGCTGGCACCAGTGCTCTGGCACGGGCAACTATGCAGATGTTTGTGAGCGCCTATGGTGCAGAAGCCGGGAACTTGGCTTTGAAGTTTTTGCCTCGGGGTGGCCTATATATTGCTGGTGGTATTGCGGCTAAAAACTTACCGCTGTTGACTGATGGAACTTTTATGACAGCCTTTGGCCAAAAAGGCCGGATGCGTAGTTTGGTAGCCCAAATTCCGGTGGCAGTGGTGCTAAATTCTCAGGTAGGTTTAATCGGTGCGGCAGCGCAGTCATTGGATATGCTGGATAGTTAGGAGCTTAATTTCTAGCGCGGGATTCAGCTACATGACTGATAGGCTATAGAACACAAGGTTCTTATGATTGAGGGGAGCTATTTTAATCAGCATTTTTTTCTATGAACCCTAACAGACCAAAGGTGACAGTGGGCTTGGCTTTCTATAATCCGGGCGCAGATTTTGAGTTGGCCATTAAATCAGTGTTTGCCCAAACTTTTACCGACTGGGAATTTATTTTAGTAGATGATGGCTCTAACGATGGCTCTTTAGAATTTGCCCAGAGCATTGATGACCCGCGAGTTCGAGTTTTGAGCGATGGCAAAAATGTGGGTGCTAGCATTCGGATGAACGAAGTCATCGCTGCCGCTCAAACCCCTTATTTGATTAGAATGGATGCCGATGATGTCCTGCATCCCCAGCGAGTAGAAATTCAGTATGCAGAGCTGCTGAAGCACGGAAACGAAGCGATCGTGGGCACCGCGACCTATTCGATCGACACTCAAACTCAGGTAATTGGCTTTACTCCTAGCAAACAATTTCAAGCTTTTGGCTATGCCGCTCGTCACAACTTGGTACAGCCCACTGTAGCCGCTTCGATCGAGTGGTTTCTCAAACATCCTTACTCTAAAGATTGGGTGTATCGCCGCTGCGAAGATGCCGAGCTGTGGTGCCGAGCTTCTGTGGATAGCAAATACATCAATATGGAAATGCCCCTGGTATATTATCGAGAAGTTGGTAATTATTCCTTGAAAAAGCAGATGGCTACGTATCTTGGCCTATTCAATATTATTTACGATCATCACTTTCAGCAGCCTTGGCGCTTCAGCTTGCTGATGGGTAAAGAACTCTTTAGACTATTTATAATTAGCACTTTAACAGCCCTAGGCAAAAGTAACTGGTTTGTATCCCGGCGTTATCGTTCGTTAACTTCTGCTCAA
>JAAFHZ010000034.1 GCA_013297675.1 Synechococcales cyanobacterium bin59.metabat.ball.084
GATATAAGCTGGCCAAGTTACCAATTTCGGCAGCATTTAAAGATTTAATTCCCTGCTTTTCTACTCGTTGTAACAAAGCTTCAAGTTCTTGCCACTTGGCGGCACGGCTTGTGATCCAGCGTTGAATGTTCATAGGTAGTGACTTGAAAACGAGTAGATAATGTATACTGGCTGCTGAATATCATCACGCGCATCGAGGCTGTACCATCGCAATCCACAATTAATGCAATCTAGTCGGGCAATACTGTGTATATAGAATATTGGGGTGATAGAACATTACCCAGCCTACTGCTGTTGCATGGTTTCATGGGCAGCAGTGCTGATTTTCATCCGGCAATTTGCACTCTATCTCAATACTTTTACTGTATCTGTGTAGACTTACCCGGTCATGGCCAAACCCCGATAGATGATCATAATTTTGTCAGCACTGCCGAGCAGATTTTAGCGATCGCCCCAGATAACTGCTATCTCTTGGGCTATTCCCTGGGCGGACGGCTGGCGCTATATTTGGCTTTGCATTACCCCGATCGCTGGCCAAAGGTCATCTTAGAATCAGCCAGCTTTGGTTTGCCCACTGCCCAGATGCGCCAAGAGCGCCAGTGCCAAGATCAGGCGATCGCCCGCAAATTGCGCCAACCGGATCTAGACTTTGCAGCTTTCCTTCACAACTGGTACCAGCAGCCAGTTTTCACTGGTATCGAAGCTCATCCTAACTTTTCTGAATTAATGGTTAGTCGATCGCACAATAACCCGCTATCATTAGCTCGATCACTAGAAACCATGGGTCTGGGCCAACAACCATATCTAGGAGAACTCCTAAAAACCAATACAATCCCTCTATTAATATTAGTTGGGGAACAAGATCCCAAATTCGTTGAAATTGGCCGCCAAATGCTCAGTCTCTGCCAACAATCTGCATTAAAAGTCGCTCCTAATTGTAGCCATAATATCCATTTTCAGCGGCTAGATTTATGGCTTAAAACTTTGCTGGAGTGGATATAAAATTATGAACTTAAATTCACAAATACACTACTGGCTCACTCAAGAAAATAGATTAATTAATAGCGATTACTCACAATCAAACCTTATACTTGCACTAGGTCGTCAAAAACAACAGATCCAAAATCAACCACATCATATTATTTCCACCAAAGACCCCGATCGATTCATCATTGAATTTCTGGCCGCAGTAAGTTTAGAAATCCCGGTATTTCTTGCTGATCCGCGCTGGGGGGCAGTAGAACAACAGCAGTTTAAAAACTCGATCGCTCTAGGCACTCCACAACCGGGCACCATCATGATTCCAACCGGCGGCACCAGTGGACAATTAAAATTAGCAATTCACAATCCGGCCACCCTCTCCGCCGCAGTACAAGGATTTCAAGAATTTTATGGCGTAGCCGAAATCAACTCCCATTGCCTGTTGCCCCTGCATCACGTCAGCGGTTTAATGCAACTGTGGCGATCGATCATCACTAACGGCCATTTCACTACTAGTCAACAAATTCCAGAAATCCCAAACTCGTTTATTTCCCTAGTTCCCACCCAACTCCAGCGCTGGCTGCCCGATCGATCGGACTGGCTGCGATCTTTCCAAACGGTAATTATTGGTGGTGCCCCAGCAGCCACAAACTTATTAGCTGCGGCTCGTGCTGCTCAAATCCCTCTATCGCCCAGCTACGGAGCCACCGAAACAGCAGCCATGGTAGCCGCTTTGCCGGTGGCAGATTTTCTGGCTGGAGCGGTAGGGTGTGGTCAGTGTTTACCCCATGCTAATCTGCGAATTCGGCCAGAAAATGGACGAATTGAGATTAAATCTCGATCGTTAATGCTGGGCTACTATCCAAATCTGAGAGCACCTCAAGAATATTGGCTCACCGACGATTTGGGAGAGTTAGATGAATCAGGAAACTTACAAATTATTGGCAGAGAAAGCCAAAAAATTATCAGCGGTGGGGAAAAGATTTTCCCAGAGCAAGTAGAGGCCGCCATTTTGGCCACTGGACTAGTGACAGATGTTTGCGTTTTAGGGATACCTGATGCTGAATGGGGCGATCGAGTAGTAGCCTGTTACGTTGGAGCCGTTGATCTATTAGTACTACAAACAGCCGTGGCCGATCGATTAGCTGCTTTTAAACGTCCCAAGGCTTGGTTTGCCCTGCCAGAAATCCCCCGCAATAGTCAGGGGAAAGTCGATCGAATAAAACTCCGCCAGCAAATTGCTTCCTGGTAGCAGGCAAGATAATATGGGCATCCTGGTAACAATATCTACCAAAAATTTTTAGCATGAAAAACGTTTTCTTGGCAGCGCTATCTATTAGCGCTCTGATTTGCCAAACTGCCACACCAGCCGCCGCTCAATTCGGTCAAGGTCAAGCAGCATCTTTTGCCCCTACAGTTTCTTTCGAGAACGGCAACACTCTCTGGAGTCTAGAAAATCGCGCCTTTGTCAGCGACAGTCTTTCTTTGCGCACTATCGCTGGTTTTGCTAGCAGCAATTCCAATGGCAATAAGTACAGCACCTCTTTAAACTACAACTTCAATTTGGATGACGAAGCCAAAACCTTCAGCCCCTTTGTCGGTATTGGTGCCGCCTACTATGCTAGTGGTACTAACCAAATAGCTGGCTTTGCCCAAGCCGGAATCGACCTCAACTTTGAAGGGCTGAGCGTCACCGGGAGCCTTGCCTTACCTTTCAACGGTGAAAGAGGACTGGCCACCTCGATCGGCCTTGGTTTAAAATTCTAACTAGCTCTCAACTATCACAGTCGGAGCCGCTTCTCGATTTTTCTTGCCATTCATCGTCTCATTGTTCCAAGTGTAAGAAGTAAATTGGGGCAAAATTTCGCTGCAAAAAGCATCAGCAGCCTTCGATCGGTAGCGGTTGGGGTTAACAATTGCCGATAGGGTCCGCTGAATTTTTAACCCCTCAATTTGGGCGCGGTACATCAAACCCATTTGCAGCTCTTTTTCGATCGCCGAAAGTGAGACGAACGCTGCGCCCAAACCAGCCTGCACAGCATTTTTAATTGCTTCGATCGAGTTTAGCTCCATCTCAATTTTGAGCCGCTTGGGGTCAATATCGCAGCGGGTCAAGACCTGATCGATTACTTTGCGAATAGTAGATTGAGAATCTAAAGAAATAAACTTTAATTTATAAATGTCTTCTTTGGGAATACTACCCAGTTTGCCTAGGGGATAACTGCTGGGAACAATCAACGCCAGCTCATCTTCAGCATAGGGCACCACGTCTAAAGAATCATTCAGCTCGGCGGGCACTTCGCCGCCAATAATAGCCAAGTCTACCTGACCATTAGCCACACTCCAAGCTGTCCGGCGAGTGGAATGGACATGGAGCTGTACCGAAACATCGGGGTATTTTTCCCGAAAAGCGCCAATCATCCGAGGCAATAAATAAGTGCCCGTAGTCTGAGAAGCCCCAATAATTAGAGTGCCGCCCTGTAAGTTTTGTAAATCTTCGATCGCTCGACAAGTCTCTTGGCAAAGAGTTAGAATTTTGTCTCCATAATTTAATAGCAAATGCCCCGCTTCGGTTAACTGTGCCCTGCGGCCACCTCGATCGAACAATGGAACATCTAACTGGCGTTCGAGATTTTGCACCTGTAAACTAACCGCAGGTTGTGAAACATAAAGGCTGTCGGCGGCGCGTTTAAAACTGCCTTCGGCGGCGATGGCTTTAAGGATGCGTAGCTGATCGAGAGTAAACGGCAGATCGGACATATTAACGGTTACTAGAGAGCTACAGAGCCGCACGCAGCACTGATTCTTTGATTATCCCCGAAAGAATGACCTTTGTATAATAAAAACTAATAAGCAAATTCTCTTACCGCAGGTTCTCTTACTGCAGGTGTCACATTTTGAAATATCCTTTGCCGTTTAGCCTAGAAAGATTGCCCCCAGAGACTTGTGTAGTGGGGGGAGCGGTACGGGATGCGCTGCTGGGCAGAACCCGCACGGTTATCGATATCGATTTGGTGGTGCCAGTAAATGCGGTAGAGCTAGCCCGTGGTATTAGCCGTGATTATCAAGCTGGCTTTGTGATGCTCGATGCGGAAAGATCGATCGCCCGCCTAGTTTTTAATGATATGACAGTAGACTTTGCCCAACAAATGGGCGGTAGCTTAGCAGCCGATTTGCATCGTCGGGACTATCGGATGAATGCGATCGCCTACCACATCAAAGAGCAGCGCTTGATTGATCCCCTCAATGGCCATGGTGATTTACAGGCTAAGCTAGTGCGGATGGTTTCGGCACAAAATTTAGCTGATGATCCCTTGCGGTTATTGCGGGGGTATCGACAGGCGGCGCAGCTAGGATTTGAGCTGGAATCAGAAACCGCCCGGGCGATTCAGAGCCTTGCTCCTCGTTTGCATACTGTGGCTGCCGAGCGCACCATGACCGAGCTACGCTATCTTTTAGCCGTTAGTCATCAAGATGCTCGGGTGCTGACTGCGGCGGTGGAGCTACTCCAGGTTTGGTTGCCGGGAATTCAGCGAAAGACCTTGGCGGCAGAGCTGCAAGCTATTACGGCTGCGCTGCGCTCGATCGAAGCTGAAGTGCCCCAGCTTTGGCAAGAATTAAATCTTCCCCTCCGCCCAACTTTGCCGACCACAATTGCCGATATTACTTTGTGCTGTGGTCTGCTGGGATCATTGCCTAGTAAAGAAATATTAACTAATCTGACCGCCAGCGTTGCCGAAATTACGGCGATCGACATACTACAAAAAACTACCTCGATCTCTTGGCCAACCAGTGCCGTAGATGTTTTTAATTTGTTTCAATCTACTGGCAAGCACTTTTCTGGCTTCGTCGTACTTAAGCTGGCTGCTGGCTGGACTTTGACGACTTTAATGCCGCTGATCGATCGGTATTTTGACTTACAAGATCCCCTATCACATCCAGTGTTATTAGTCAATGGCACTGAATTGATGACAGCCCTAAATTTGCCTGCTTCGCCAGCGATCGGGCAACTATTGGCAGAAATTCAGCTTGGGCAGGTACGTGGAGAAATTGTTACGAAACAAGAAGCTATATCCTACGCTAGGTCAAAGGTTGCGGAATGTAAGTAATCTTGCGGGTAGATGGATTTAGCCGAAAAAATCAGGGTATAATTTAAGTGAACTTATAAATTAATTGCTCTGAGTACAGAATTTTTAATCTCTTAAGTTTTATCGGAAGCTTTGCCCTCACACAGCAAGCTTTCCCAGCGAAAACAGGGAACGCTAAAACCACCAGTTCGACTATCTACGCTGACTGCAATGAACATCCCTTTTTTACCGCTTCGTCCCCGGCTTAATCTGTTTCCCAAACCTGCTTTTTGGCTTAAAGCCTTGTGCTTACTGCCTTTGGCTATGCCCATAGTACGAGTAGTCCTATCTGGTTTCTCTTGGTTTGGCTGGTTAAGTTTTCCGTTTAGTTGGCTCGCTGCCACTGGCATCATTACAATACTACACATATTACTTCCTATGGCAATTGTGGCTGGCATCTATTGGGGTGTCCGCTCGATGTGGTCGGCCAAAACGACTTTTTCTCAGGCTTTGTGGTTTGCCATTTCTACAATGCTGATTGCAGTGGTTTCCTTCTGTGGAACTGTGGCGATCGCGGCTGTGGCTGAATCTACAATTTGCCGGATGCCCACTGCTACAATCTTGGTGGGTGGTAGCTGTAGCAATCATTTTGCCAATGCAGATCTGACCGATGTAGTTTCTAGTATGGAGACATACAACCTCCGCTATTACACATGGATGTTGTGGCTGATGTTAATTGCTTATTGCTATCAGGCCGAGGCTTATTTTTGGGAAAGAACTTTACCCAGAATTGATGCCTTTGATACTTATCAGCAAGAAGATGACATGGGTTCGACTGAACGCTTTGCTCACGAAGACATGCCTAGTTTAGATACCATCAGGCCAATTACAGATGGCGATGTTTTAGATGGTTCGCCCAATCTGTAAACGAAAATCAGCGTAATTTTAAAGCGGAGTGCAGGGAATTAACCCTTCACTCCGCTTGCTACATCTGTGGGCACGATGTACTTTTGCACCAACAAAAACAGAATTAGTACTGGGACGATCGAAGTAATTGCTCCGGCGGCCACCAGTCGCCAGTTAGAGCCAAAAGCTCCGCTAGAGAGCTTAGAAACTGCTAGGGGCAATGTATAAAACTGATCATCTTTAATTACGATCAGCGGCCACAAAAAATCACTCCAGGCACCAATAAAAACAAAAATAGACAGGGTAATTAGGGCTGGACGAATGGCTGGCAGCATAATATTCCACCAAATTCCTAAATCATTGCAGCCATCGATGCGGGCGGCTTCTTCTAGCTCTTGGGGCACACCGCGCAAAGCTTGGCGCAGTAGATAAATGCCAAAGGCCGAAACGATGTTGGGTAGAATAATGCCCAAATAGCTATTTACCAAATTTAACTGCACCGCAATAATGTACAGCGGAATCATCACGATCTGAAACGGGATCATCAAGGTAGACAGCACCACAGCCCAAATGGCTTTTTTGCCCCAAAAGTTTAACCGTGCTAAAGGATAAGCAGCCAAGCTGCAAAATAGCAAGTTGCAAACCACGCTAGCGATCGCCACAATCAGGCTATTGATCAAGGCCAAGCCAAAGTTACTGCTCTGAAACACCTCACCAAAGTTATCTAGGGTCGGAGCGCTGGGCAAGAGCTGAGGCGGTGATTGGAAAACGTTTTCGCTGTTAGATTTTAAAGCAGTGCTGCTCAGCCATAGCAACGGAGCCAGAGTAATCAGGGCGATCGCACTCAGTACTGAGTAGTTAGCCAGGGTTTTCCAGTTGAATTTTTTCATGAATGGGGATACCAAATCGCTTCAATTTGTTCAGCTACGGCGATCGATCTTGCCCTGTCAGCAGTATCTAAAATCACCGTCACATGACCTAGCTTGCGACCAGGACGCACTGCTGGTTTGTGATACCAATGTAGATAAGCCCCCGGAATTTCGGAAATCTGGTGGCGTTGGGCTAAATAGTCTGAGGTAGATTCTTCGTAACCCAATAAATTCACCATTACTGCTGCTTTGCAAGTCAAACTAGGATCTCCTAGGGACATACCAGCTACGGCTCTTAAATGCTGGGCAAACTGGGAGGTAGCGCAGGCTTCGATCGATAAATGGCCAGAGTTGTGAGTCCGTGGAGCCAGTTCATTCACCAATACGTCACCAGCAGCAGTATAGAAAAATTCAATCCCCATAATTCCCACCGTACCCAGGTTCTCTAAAATAGTACAAGCGATTTTAGCAATTTGGGTTTGGGTGGTGCTGCTGAGTTCTACGGCAGTGTAAACTCGCTGGCAGACTTGTTTAACCTGGACAGTTTCCACCACCGGGTAAACGGTAATTTCACCAGTGATCGATCGGGCGGCCATTACCGCTAACTCGCAGGTAAAAGGCACAAACTCTTCAATTAAGCCACTCTCTGGAAACTGCTGTTGCAAAGCTTGTAAAGTAGCCGCATCGCGCACAATAAAAGTCCCTTGGCCATCGTAGCCATGGCGACGGGCTTTAAAAACTAAGGGGAACTGCCAGTCGGCAGCGGCGAGATCGTGACCGAGGCAAAACTGGGGCACCGGTAAGCCCAAGTTTTGCAGAAAGCAGCGCTGATCATACTTATCCAGCAGCGGCGTAAGAGAGCTAAGGGGTGGGCGGAAAACTGCCCCAGGAATTTTGCCAAGAGCGACCAGATCTACAAATTCGTTTTCAAAGGTAATCCAGTCGCACTCTTGAGCTAGCTGAGCTGTGGCAGCCAAATCATCGATCGGGGCAAAAATAGTGTGATCGGCCAATGCCACAGCGGTATCGGTGGAGTTGGGGGTCTGGATGGCAATTTTTAAATCTAAACTGGCCGCCGCACTAGCCATCATGCCTGCCAATTGACCGCCGCCGATAATACCTACTCGCTGCAAAACCATCACCTCGGGTGCTGAAGAACTTTGTCATTGTACGTTATTGGGTGTTGTCACTGGCAGGTCAGTGGGCAGTGAAGAATTAATGTGAGCTGGCAAATTTTTATAATACATATTGACTAAAAAAGCCTGGTAGTATATAATTACTGTAATTGATTGAATTACTGCGTGCTCTGCCTGCTTTATCCAGTTCTAACCATAATTGCTAGGAGTTACCCATGAAACTTATCGAAGCTAAAGTAGCCGGTCAACCGCGTATTGTCAGCACCCGACGCGGTGATCGATCGGTGATGGACTGTCGGACTGCCGATGGTCAATCTTTGACCGTATGGCGACCAGCCGGAGACGTGGAATTAATGGCCAGAGCCAATGGGGAGCGAGTAACTTTGGCTCAAGATAGCAAAGGTAAAATTTCGCTGGTAGAGACTGCTCGCAGTCGCGCCGATCGAGAGTGGCAGCGCCCCACTAATGTGAATCAAGATTTGACTAAAAATTTAGAAACCGAGCTGGGCTTGACTGATCATCGATCGCACCGCACTGCTGAAATTGCCGATTACATCGAGCGTTTGGGCAAGCTCTATAATTACTGCCACGGGGTGGCCAGTCGCCAATTAGCCCATACCGAAATGGATACCCCCCAAATCCAGGAGGTATCTACCACGCTATTTGTGCAAACTGTTCGGCATTTTGGCCTGTAATGATTGAGGTCTTCGATCAGATTACGTTGAACGTTGGCTTCTACGAAGCCAACGTAGCACCGGACAATTTAGCATTGTGAGCAACCATCAATCACTTTTCAGATCACAAACTATCTAACAACCCAACGAATCCCTTGTATCAGCTCCAGTCTTGGGGTTCACTCCATCGGCCTGCTTACAAAGCTGCAACACCTGTTCTTTGCCCAACAAAGCCCCGGTAAAATCAGCGCCTTGGATATTCACATTTTTAAACCTCGATCGCAGCATAATACTGTCCACCAAAATTGCATCGCTCAAATCAGTGCCATTGAACTTTACCTGATCAATCAATGCCTGAGTGAGATTGGCTCCATGCAAATTAGTGTTCACCAGCGAAGAAGTACTTAACACCACCCCCATCATATCTGCACCCGAAAAATTGGTGCTTTCTAAATTGGCATTAGAAAACTCTGCTTTTTGCAGCTTCTGACCCGAAAAGTCTTTCCGTGCCAGCTCCGCGTTGCTAAAGGATAAGGGTGGTGCTGGCACGGCAAAAGCAGCACCGGGCAATATCCACAGACAACAAGCTAAGACCAAGGAAAAAAATTTGAACATAAAATATAAAGTTTTGTTAAATATTACCTTTGTTATTGTAAGGCACTTTTTCGGTAAATCACCGGCTTGATCAGGTCTGGCCAGCAGATACCATTCCTTTACAGAGATCATTGGGAAATAAAAACACGGTTTTGCTTTGGTTGTCCGACAAGAATTCAAAATGCACGCCTTAAATCAAGTGATTTAAGGCGTGCATCGTAATCAAATAAAGTGGAACGCTGCCTTAAACTACAACAAAATCTTGGGCTGCCAAGAGAGGATTGCTGTTAAACTGAGCTACCGCCAAGGGGCTAGCCACTTGATCTCTGTAATACAGTAAGCCGCTACTAGAGTTGTAGACCAAGATGCCGGAGTTGTTAGCTAGCTCTTCATCGCTAGTTACCACCGCAAAGTCGCTAGCTTGGCTGAAGCCATTACCCGTTGAACTTTGCAGCGCTCGGAAAGTATTTCGATCGAGTGCAATCTGATCTGTTCCACGCTGGAAATCTAAGACAAAATCCGCTGGTCCTTGGTTGCTAACGCCAAAAATATCCAGTCCATCACCCCCAATGAGAGTATCTTGACCAGCACTACCAAACAGAGTATCGTTGCCAGCGTCTCCAAATAAAGAGTCATCTCCTTGGCCACCATCTAGTAAGTCTTGGCCAAAACCGCCATTCAGCGCATCACGGCCATCCCCACCAAACAAGGTATCGTTATCATCGGCTCCATAGAGCAAGTCATCGCCCACATCACCAAACAATTGATCGTTGCCCTGAGAGCCATCGAGAATATCATTCTCAAAGCCACCATTCAATAGGTCATTACCCTCACCGCCAAACAAGGTGTCATCACCATTAGCGCCATAAAGTGAGTCATCGCCCAAATCGCCAAACAAGAAATCACCGCCGTTTTCTCCATCTAGCACATCATTACCGTAGCCACCATTCATTGAATCACGGCCATCGCCACCAAAGAGGGTATCATTGTCATTGGCTCCGTAAAGCGAATCATCACCTAGTTCGCCTCTGATGAAATCATCGCCATTTTCTCCATCAATAATGTCATTGCCATCGGTGCCAAAAAGCTGATCTTGACCGTTTCCACCTCGGATAAAATCATCCCCATCGTTGCCGGTGATCGTGTCGTTACCATCTAGACCGTTCAATAGATCATTGTCACCGAATCCATTAATCTGATCGGCTGCTGCGGTACCAGATAGATTATCTTGACCAGGAGTACCATTGATTACTGAGCCAGGGTTAGGGCTAGGATTGAAGCTATCATCATCACGGATCGTTAATGAGACTTCAGCAGCGGGAACCGTAGCAGTACCCGATCGATTAGTTAACTGCAAACCAAAGGTTTCATCGCCTTCAATATCTCGATCTGGAGTGAGATCAATTTCTACTTGCTTGGAGCTTTCGCCGGGAGCAAAAACGACTTGAGCGGTCGCAAAACCATTTACAAAGTCAGCAGCCTGGACTGGTTTGTTACCCGTAGCAAGGATTTGGTATTCGATCGTATCGGTACCGCTGAGGTTTCCAAAACGTTCGAGAGTAACTACCACCTTAGCGGGCTGGTTGGGATTGCCCTCTAAGAAACTGGGGTTATCAGCAGTAATCGAAACCCCGATCGAACTGTCATCATCTTGAATGTTAATTCCGGCAGTAGTTTTAGTAGTGCCATCGGCAAAGGTTGCGTCACCACTCGTAGATAAATCCACGAAAACCTGTTCATCGCCTTCAGCGTTGGTGTCACTCAGCACTTCAATATCGATATTACCAGAGGTTTGACCTGCGGCAATCGTAAGTTGGCCAGTTTTAGTGACAAAATCTTCTCCGGCAGTAGCATTGAGCGCTCGGGTGCTATAGTCAATAACCACGGGTTGGGTGCTAGCTGCTGACAAATTAACGGTAAAGCTAGCTGTTTTGCTACCGCTGTTGCCCTCCACTGTTGTCACCACTCGATCGGTCAAGGATAGCACTGGTGCAATGGCCAAAGTGTCTAGGGCCAAGCGCACATCATTAAACTCGATAAACTCAGTATTCAACAGCGTTGTATCGGAGCCAACGTTTACCACGTTGCCATTTTTGGTGATGGCTCCTGCTAAGGCTTGTGTTTTGTTGATCTTTACTGTGTCGCTGCCATCACCACCATCGATTAAATTTGTCCCGCCATTTAAAATAAAACGATCGTCGCCGCCATTTCCTCTTAAAACATTGTTACCAATGCTAACCGTAATGGTATTGGCCAAATCATTACCATTGATTTCTCGACCAGTGAATTGACCAAGGTCAGATTCGGTAAAGTCAGATTGATTAACGCTAAAAGTAATTACTTCTGTGGTGCCGTCTGCTGATTGTGCCCGTACTTCCTGTTGGCCACTGGTAATTTTGTAATTGAGGCTAGTGGTGGGAGTGCCGTTGTTAAAAATCAGGTCAAAAGAAACTTGGTTTTCGGCAGTACGTCCAACAGTGAGCCGATCAATGGTGCCATCATAGCTCAGTCGCCCCAGGGCATCTACCACTAGTTCGGCCGGGGTAATGGTATCAACAACTACTCCAGCCAATTTTACATCAATGCGATCGATGGTATTTCGATCGACGGTAGCTGTACTAAATTGAGTTACCAGATCTGCCGGGTTATTGAGCTGCACGGCGTCATCGGAATCGATAATATCTAGAGCAGTTAAATCGGCACCACCAATCCCAAAGGCTCGCACCTCTGCAACCGATTGCAGGCTATCACTAGCACCAGAGCCAAAACCATCGGAAAGGAAGTAGGCAATATTGGTAGCATTGTTATTGCGAGATTGAAAAAACTGCTGTGCTTGGTTCAGGGCATCACCAAATTCTGTCCCGCCGCCCGCTGATAAGCCATTAATAGTAGAAATCGCCGTAGCAGCATCGATCGGTCCGGTGAGAGTAGCGAAGCTGTTAAATTCAATCACAGCAAATTCGCTTCTAGCAGCAAGCCCGTTGCTGATTAAGGCTTGAGTAAGAGTTTGATATGCCTGTTTTGCTTGATCAAGTGGTTCACCTGCAATACTGCCGGAGGTGTCAATAATGTAAGCAAAATTGAAGAGTGTACCCTGTTTTGCACCTAAGCTCAGACTGTAGTTTATATCGCCATCAAAAGTCCAGGCTGGAGATTTAACTGTAATTGTGCCAATGTTTTTACCTTGAGCATCTAAAACTGCTTTCTCTGGAGTAATCTCTGGACCATCTTTAATTTTCGCAGAATTTTTGGGATCAATTTGCAGTGGCACAAAAAACAAGTTACCGTCATCATCTTGTTTGTCTCTATTCGCATCCTCGAATTCAAACACCCCAAATTCGATCTCTTTGAGACTGTCCTTAGCATCGGTTTTGCTGCCGCCAGTATGGTCGAAGGTAAAAAGCTTGTTAGTAGGATCGGTGATGTTGTAAGTGTAGTTAGTAAAAACATCCGAGAACAAGGCTTGGTCAACACCGTCACCACCTTCTAAGCGGTCATCGGCACCACCACCAAACAATCGATCGTCACCACTTCTGCCCAAAATCCGTTCTTTGCGATAAGACCCAATAATGGCATCATTGCCAGTACCGGTAGAAAATAAATTGCTATCAGAACCTAAAATGGCATTTTCTGGCAAGTCATTGGCGTTAGTGGTACCAGAGTCGGCGGCTATTTGGTTAACAATAGTATCATAGACACTTTTGGTGAGCAGCACGCCGCCGTTGGAAGTAAAGCCACTACCAACACCAGTTGTATGAACGCCTAAAACCCGAGGGCTGCTATCTCCAGCCAAAGTATGCCAAACACCACTACCACTTTGGCCAGGTTCTGTATCAACATTATTACTATAAAAGAAACGGCCTGTTGAGTTATTTGCACTGGCAACAGTGCCGGTACCTGTTCCTGGTGAAAGTACTAATGTTGTGCCGGTGAAACCTGCTCCCGAAGGACTATTGGGGCCGCCGGGATATCCAGCAGTGTTAATAGTTAGTCCAGTAGCCACACTCGCATCCTCGAAGGCAAGAAGACCAATGGTATTGGCTGCCAAGATGGGAGCGTCACTTGTGTTAAGCAGTGCTATATCGTTGTTAGAATTGGTATTAACATCATAACTTTTTGGAAAATATCGATTTGTAACATTGGGTGCTGCGGTGCGAGTGGTCAGATTAGCACTGACGGTTGTTGCGGTGGAACTAGAAGTAATACCTTGAAAAACACTATGGCCAGCCGTTAGGACATGATTGGGTGCAATCGTGATCCCGCTGCTAGGAACAGGTAAGGGACTACCAGGGTAAGTAGCATCCACACCGACCACCGCATTAAGAGGAAAGGTGGTAAAAGCTGTAGTTTGTGTCCGAGTATCGCCGCCGGAAGTTAGAGACATAATAAATGAGTGCTAATGTTTACTGGTTGGATCTATTAACTAGGGTGGTAGACGCACTATTGACGACACCACAAAAAGCTAGTTTTTTGCGGTACGTTTCTTTTGACAATGATATAGTAATGATAGATTTTAATCAACCTCCGGTTAAAAAGCTGTAAACTACTTGGGCAAAGGTTCGATGCAAAGCTTGTTACCTTGTATTGTATATATCTCTTGATTATGTAACTGAGCATTTTGGGCATCAACTTTTTTTTGAGAATACAGCAAACGAGGTTTGTTGATATCTTGAAAATCGAATACCTCGATTTGTCCGGGAATTTCATAATCAGGTGTATACGGATAATTTCTGACCAATAAATTTCGATAGACATGTACCATACCTGATCCACTCAGACTATGTTTAGAGCCATCTTTAATGCTGACAATTAGTGCCTTTCGTTGACTTTCTGCTAAACGCCAATTCTGATCGCTCCCAGTAGCAGCAATTAATTGATCTGAAATACTAATACCAAGCACCAGAAAACCAGTTTCGATTTTGCGCGGCAATTGCTTAGGTTGCTTTAAGTCCAGCACGGATAATAGACTCACACTATCATTATTAATACCTATCAGCGATGTATTAGCCACTACCAATATATTATTTTTTATAGCGACTTTTCCGGATGGAACATTGATCGATCGAGTGGTTTTACCAGAAACCAAAGCTGTGTAGCTAGAAAAAACGCTTCTGGTATCATAATAATTAACCGGAAAGGCCACGCTTCCCTGATCGGCAGACACATTAAAACCAGCAACTTCCCCAGATTTGGGCTGATCGATACGTTGAATAGAAGCTGGTTTGCGGACATCGGTACGGTAGATAGCGCCGCCATAAGCCGAATTGCTATTGGGTGGCATCAAAGGATACATTAAGCGATCGGCTGCTGTTGGTTGAACTTTATTAAAAAATGCTCCGATGATTAAGTTATTACCATCTAGCGCCATACTGTACCCGAATCCACTGCCGATTTTTGCCACCGGAGAATTTGGGGGTGGAGCTATGTCATGACTCTTTAACCAACGACCTTGAGGGTTCCGTTGATAGACAGTCACGAGGTTTTTGCTCACATCTGTGAACGCTAAATAATTTTGGCTGACGACTAGAGAACGGAAAGAACCATACCCCTGCTCATTTCCTGATAGTGTCAAACATGTTTTAGAAAATGCCATTGGTGAAAAGCAGTGAATAATAGTAAATACTGATGTTGGTATTATGAGAGTTCTTTTTTTCATAAAGCTTTACTATTTTGTTGCGAATCTTTTTTTAGTACAGAATAATGTGACAGATAGATCTGTTGCTTTACCATTATATTTGAATAAACCTACTATTTAAAGGATTTTTACAGTTTTTTCCTAAACCCTTTTGTAAGGTGACTATGGCTAATGATTTTTTAAAGATATTGTGATGAGATTAGTCTAGTACCATCACCACCACACCATTGAAATCAGCCAAGTGACAAGCATCAGCAACCCGGAGAATATCTAAGCTAGCTCCGGGTTTCACATAGTTAGGCTCATTATCAAAGAAATGCCATAAAGCAATATTGAGATCTTGAATAAACATGCTTTTGCAAAAACTAGCTCGATCGAAATCTGCTTTTTACCTATAGTGCAGAGTCCCTCGATCATGGTCAAACACAATTACTTCTAAACCGCCCTAAACTGCAAACCGCCGGGCTGTTGAAAACAAATAATTACAATTAATTAAAACACTAATTCTGTGGAGTTGCACAAATCCTAGCGTCATTGTCGCCAGAAGTACTAAAGTTAACGGCCTTAAACAGAAAATTTTTAGTCAAGAAGCTTTGCGTAATGTTCATTCTATTGGTGCTAAGTATTTTAGGAGGGGTAACACTGAGATCAAATAAGCTTATTCTCCCTTGTATCTCAGTGTCATCTGTGGTGGGGTGACTGCTGACAAGTGAATTTTCATAAGCAGAAATGCTACCAGGTCCAGCAAATAAATTAGAGCTGCGGTTTAGGAGATCAAAAACTAGAATTTTCGCCTCAGAAGTTTCTCTAGAAGTTGAAATCAAGTATTTTTGCTCAGATACAATTAAAAACTTATCAGTGAGTTCGATTGCGGAAATTCCCTGTAGAGGAACTCTAATTATCTCTGGTGCTAAATCAGGATTTCTTAAGTTAAACACAGAAATATGTCCTTGCTGTTTGCTAATACTTCCCCCAACTACTAAACGGTTTTTATGAAGAGCAATTTCTCCACCAACATTAATAGTGCGGCGATTATTTCCAGATAAGAGAATAGTGTATTTTGAGAGCTGACCTTGATTGTTATATCCAAGCACCCCAAACGCAATTTTACCAGCATCGGCAACAACAGAAAAACCACTCAATTCTTTGGCAAGTGATCGATCTATTCGTTGCAATGGAGTATCAGATCCGATAGATGTACTATACACAGCACCCGTATAGGCTACTCCATTATAACCAGAGGGCTGAAATGGATAAAACATTTTTTCTTGATCTTGAGGGTTTTGTTTAGAAGCATAAGCCCCAATTACTAAAGTGCCCTCAGTAAGTGCTAAGCTATAACCAAAACCACTGCCAACTTTATCAATCAAAGAATTTTTAGGCGGCAAGATAGTGCGAATTTTTATCCATCGTTGAGCAGCAGTGCGCTGATAAATAATGACCCGGTTGGCTCCAGGATCTCCAACTGCTAGGTATTTCTGATTAGCAGTTAGCGATTCTCCAACCCTATAGCTATCTCTTATCTGTTTGTCAAGACAGGTTTCAGCAAGTGTTAATTCTGGTAGAGCACAGGCAGCAAGGCAACCTGCCAGCAATAGTAGCGCTAACTTCATGATAAATCTACAAAAGGGAATATGCATAGGTTAATATAGTAGACTTATTATAGCTTCTATTGAAGCATTTAAGTATAAAAATCTATTTTAGGGGTAGCAATTTTAAGCGGGACAAAATAGCAGAAATATTGCACTTGCTCTTATCCCCCAGCCCCTGCTTGGGCGTGCAGGGAGAAGCTTTGATTGATGCCGCCCAGATCCTTCTGCCAATGCGGGGTGAAGTAGATTTCAGAATAAATTACTAGCTTGCCAAGAACTAACCCCCTGATACCACTCACTACGTAGTATATTCGGCATTAATTTTCACATAGTCATAACTCAAATCACACCCCCAGGCTGTGCCGATGCCACGACCTTGACCCACCCCAATTTTAATTAATACCGTGTCAGTTTGTAGATATTCACCTGCTGCTGCTGTCTTTAAATAGTTACTGGCTGCTGCCCGATCGAACTCCAAAGGCTGACCATGTTCCATCAACAAAAAGTCTCCCATCTGAATTCGCAGCTCATTCTGGTCAAAAGCCACCTGCGCCCGACCTGCTGCCATTGCTAATCTACCCCAGTTGGGATCTCGGCCAAAAATTGCTGATTTTACCAACGGTGAACCAGCTACGGTTAAAGCAATTTTGCGGGCTTCTACGTCAGTGTGGGTGCCGCTAACTTGGATTTCTACTAAACAAGTTGCGCCTTCTCCATCTCGCGCTACGGCCTTAGCCAAATATTGACAAACCTCTGTTAGCATTGCTTCTAATTGATCTGCCGATTCCCCGGCTTCAATGATTGCCTGAGTGCGAGATTGGCCATTGGCCAGAGCAATTAAAGAATCATTAGTACTAGTGTCACAGTCTACAGTTACTTGGTTGAAAGACTTGTCTACCGCTCTTACCAGCATTTGCTGCCAGAGGTTAGTAGATACTGCTGCATCACAGGTAATAAAAGCCAGCATAGTGGCCATATTGGGCTGAATCATTCCCGAACCCTTAGCCATACCGCCGATGCGCACTGGACGACCATCGATGGTAGTTTGCAAAGCGATCGATTTACTCACCAAATCTGTAGTCATGATCGATCGAGCAGCTAAGTCTCCCCCTTCATCATTAGCGGCCTCAACTAACTTGGGCAGCCCAGCGATCAGCTTATCCATCACAATTCGCTTACCAATAACCCCGGTGGAAGCCAGTAAAATAGCATCGGCAGAAATCTGCATCTGGTTAGCCAGAGCTGTGGCGCAGGCGACGGCATCTTGCCAGCCTGCTTCTCCAGTGGCGGCATTGGCCTGACCGGAGTTAATTAATACGGCGCGGATGTTATGTTTGGCAGCGAGCTTTTGGCGGCAGTATTCTACGCAGGCGGCTTTAACTTGACTGGTGGTAAAGACTCCAGCCCCGATCGCTTCGGTTTCTGAATAAATTAAAGCTAAATCTGGCAAGCCAGAAGCCTTTAGTCCAGCGGTAATACCGGCGGCGCGGAAGCCTTTGGGTGCGGTGACTCCACCAGGAACAATGTGCCAATCTGCCATGATGCGCTCTCAAACTCAACTTTCTCAGCATACACCAGAGAAACGCGATAAGTCTGGTATTGGGGCTATATCTCAAGGAATTTTTTATGAGTGGTTAGGATATGACTGGCCAGGTGCGAAGCTGTCAAAGCAATGTTGCCCCACTAAAAGCCGATTTATCTTTTACCGCCGCTGAGCCTTTCGCCTATAGCCAGCAGCATAAACTGAGGCAAAGCCAGCATCCTCCGCCAGCGGCTAGGCTCTTGTCCTAACCGATATAACCATTCTAAATTCAGCTTTTGGAAGATTTTGGGCGCACGCTTTTTAGTCCCAGACCATACATCAAAACTTCCACCAATACCAATCCAAATTGCCTGGGGACAAATATGGCGGTTTTGAGCAATCCAGACTTCCTGACGCGGAATACCCAAGGCCACCATAATAATTTTGGGCTGCTGCTGCTGAATTTGAGCAATTAATTCCTGCTGTGCCGCTTCCGAAATATAGCCATCAGCTTGAGCCACGATCGACAGCTCCGGCAACTTATTTCGCCAAAAGGCCACAGCTTTAGGCAACACCTCTGGCCTGCCACCATACAAAGCCACCGGACAAGCTGCTCCCCGTTCTCCGGCCAGCATCAATAGCTTTGCCCCCAAATCGATCCCAGCACAGCGCTGTTGATTAATGCCATGAAGCTTCAGCGCCAACACAATGCCCGCCCCATCAGCCGCGATCAGATCGGCCTGCTGCAAAATTTTGGCTAGCTCTAGATTTTGATTAGCCTGCATCACCATCTCGGCATTCATGGTGATAACGTGAGTGTTGATGCCTCGATCGAGTCGATCGACCAACCAGCCCCAATAGTCCGGCGAGAGGTTTACCGGCTGGCCTAAAATTTGATGTTTGCTCAGAGTCACAAGATTTTCAAGATGGCAAATTACTGCCAACAGCTTACAACAAGGTTTGAGCGACCACCAAAATTAGGGTTTATCCAAAATCAAAATATCTCAATCAAAATGAAACAATAAAAACCCGCCCACCCCACAAGTCAATTACAGCCGAATCCCCCATGAAATCGATCGAATCCACAGATTCCACCAAAACCCCATGAAATTGATCAAGCCCGAGAATTCTGCATCACCGCCGTAGCCGCGATCGCGTTAGCTACACTAAAAGACCCTACCACTGGCTGATAAGCCCCCGCCCAAGCCGCCACCAACCGATCGGCAGACTGAATCAACTGATCAGCACCCCGACTACCATTGGCATACCAACTAGTCGGAATACAACTTAACCCCCGATAGGTACCCACCAATACCCCCGTAATTGCCAAAGTTAAAGCAGGTTGGCCTGGAATTTGAGCCGCCCGCTGCACCGCTAACTGTAAACTGTGGGGCGTAGATAAAAAACAATAGGTAGCCATCGCTGCTGGCAGCAAATAGGACTGGTTACTGAGGGCAATTTTAGCAATTAACTCAGTAATACTAGTAGGTGTCGGTGCACCATCAGCAGTGAGTGCCAAATATTCCTGAATAGATAGTAACTGTTCCGTCAAAGCATCTTTACGACTAGGCAAAGTTGCTAACACGGCAGGAATCAATCGATCGAGCGTGACTCGTTCCCCCAACAGCAAAGCAATCATCGTTCCCAAAAACACCAAAGTAGCGGTGTTCTCGGGGTCTAACTCATTACGCCTGCCAATTAAACGCAGAGTTTGTTGAAGCTGAGGAATATCTTCTTGTAAATACATTGCTACCGGCACAATCGCGATCGGTAGTCGTTCTGGAGTGGTGAGCCGCCCCGTAGTCGTCAGCCAGTCTTCTAGCTTCAAACCCCGACAGTGAATCAAGCTTTCCATACTGGCTTCTGCTAACAGCGCATAACCTTTGAAAGTATCTCGCTCTCGCTGTCGCAGCTCATCACCATTAATACCCTGTTCTGCCATCGCTAACCGCACCTGTTGGGAAATATACATTCCTGCCAAGCCGCCTTGAATTTTGTTGAGTACAGATTGCTGCATTGCTTATACCTATTTTTTATTATCTAACATCAAATACACCCCCCAAATCGCCATCGCTCGGAGGTAGTGACTAGCCCGAAATGTGCCGTTGGCAGTAATTGCTTCTGGAGTACGGAATTGTAAACCGTTATTGTAGATCTGATTCACCACAGTTTTCGTCAGTCGCATTGCTTCCTCGGTCATCCCCATTTGGGCTAAGAAGGCCGCAATCCCAAAGTTGATCCCTGTCCAGACTTCCAACGGATGAGTATCCTGAGCGTTTACCGGAGAACCATCGATCAATACGCCGTTAGCTGCCCCGATTTTGCCCTCATTAAAGTTCAAAAAACAAGATTGATAAATGGTTTGCAGGGCAGTTTTAGCACAGTCGATCGGCACCACATTTGGCAACCCAACTAAAGAAGCACAAAATTGTCCACAGAGCTGGTCGGCCATAATCACAGCCGAACCGCTCTTGGTATCAATTTTATAATAGCTACCATTCCACAACTGCTCTTGGTACAAAGGCTTAGCAGCAGTCAGCCATTCTTGATACTCCGTGAGAATTTCTTGGTCTTGAATCCGGCCAGCAGCTTGCAGAATTTTACCGATCGCCAAAGCCGCTTCCAGAGCTGCAATCCACAAGCCTCCACAGTAGGCGCTAATTCCCTGTAACCGCCAATCATCAAAAGTCTGATCGGGGGCACCACTATTTTCGGGGATACCATCATTATCTAAATCAAAGCGCTTCAGATAATCTAAAGCTGATACCACCGCTGGCCAGCAGTCGGCCAAGAATTCTACATCTTGTTCGCCGGTAAATACATAGGCGCGATGCACCTGTAACACAAAATCGCTACCCAAGTCTTTCCATAAGTTACAGTCTTGATAGCAAGTATAGTTAGTCTTAATCCAAGGATGCTCATTGGGTGCCCCCAGATCATGGGGCGTAGCATCAGCAATTTTACGCGGGGCAGACATCGCTGCCGGGTCACTAACTTCTGGCCGATCGGCGTAACCAAAAGCAGTTTGCACATAGTAACCAATCAATCTCAGCTTATCGTCACTAGTAGGAATTGCCCTGGCAAAGTCCATCAAAATCGCTTTCTCTAATTTTGGCCACAGTAACAAAGGCGCAAAACCCCCATAGAGCCGCACATCCAAGCTTTCATACCAGCGATAATCTAAGCATTCCAACACCCCAAAGTGACCCACCGGGTTATCTTCGTCTGCTGCCGTCCACAAAGTACCGCCGTCGGTCATCAGATACAGTTCATTAAACAAAGCCATCTTGAACCAGTCGGGCAAGTCCGATCGATCTAAAATAGGCTGCTGCCACTGGACAATTTGTGCCTGCCAGCTATCGTAGTGTTTCAGGGCGGTACGGACGATCGACCACACATTGCGACCATTGCGACCAAAAAAATCGGTATAGCGCCGATAGTAGTTAATGTTTTTAGCAAATTCCGTCACTGGCAAATCCCAAGCCAAAATAAACGGAATCTTTTTGGTCTTGCCCGGTTTGAGGGTAAAACGCACCGCGATCGCCGCCCCAATTTGTTCTCCCGGAGCCGCTGCCGTCTCATCATCTCGATCTAGCAAAGATCCATTAGCCGCAAAGCTATCCCACACTTCTGAACCATCACTATTGGGGTGCCAACGACTGTCATAAAAAATATCTAAAGCCGGGTTAGTAACTGTGGCAATCGCCCATTGACCTTCCCCTTCCCGAGGCATATTGTCATCCATCCGCACTCGATCGAGCAAACAACCCACTCTAAAATTATCCGAGATCCACTGGTTGTAGTTGCCGGTGCTATCACCCCACCGAGGAGTATAGTCATAAACTGGACTGCCATCATCCCGCACGGTGATTTCGCTGCTGACGGTGCTATTGGTAAACCAGCCCGCAATATTCTGCCAAGTCAGCATAATGCTGACAGTGATTTCTTGGTCAGTGGGGTTGTGGGCTGTCCATTCAAATACGGCCACCGGATAGGAGGTCTCTTGATAGCTATGTGCCCAAACCGGTGATAGCTGCTCACAGGTAAGCTGGGTAGCAAAGACATTTTTATAGCTATACCAACTGCGAGGATACAGCGCCTCGTAGTTACCTGTAGATTGACCGTCTTGAGTTGCTGGGTACCATTGCCAACGCTGTAAGCTGCCATCGGCAGGCGGATTAGGAGAAAGAGCATAGGCAGTGGCTTGATCAACCGTCTGCTCAAAGATGCTAAATTGACAGGCGGGCAAATGACCAAAGGTATGTTCACCGCCGTCTAGGTGCCAAAGATTAAAGTCGCCCTGGTGCGATCGACCAATACAGCCCGCCCCAAACCCCCCCAAAGGCATTCCATGAAAAGGGCCATCGTCAATATTACTGGGGTAACGGACAGTGTAAGGGTTTTCCCAGGTTCGATCGAAAGGACGTTGCCAAGTAGCACTGGGAATATGGGGTCGAGCAGGAGGATTAAGCATAGTGAAGCATCACAAGGGCGGTTCGCGGCTTGATCATTGTACATTGTACTGGTTTAGAGCAGCCTAACCTGATCTTCAAAGATGACTGTCTATGGTTCAGGGTAAAATCCAACGAAAACTTTAAAAAGAAGTAAAATCAGATTGTGAAGCCAAAAATGCAGAATTACAAGTATGCCATACAGCAATTTCACGGTAGAAGAAGTAAGAGATAAATTTACACTAAGAGTTCGGTATTCTGCTTTCTTACCCGAGTTAGAGCCGATCCCTCCCAGTGAATACTTAAAGCTGGCTTTATCCAAAGGTTTGACATATCAAATCAAGGGTTCCGAAAAAGCCAGATCTGAGTTTATTATTGCACCAATTCTTTTAGAGCTGAGAGATCTATCAAATAGCTCGGTCAGTGTATTTTCGGGGGAGGAGTTTACAGTCGATCGGGAACTAGGACTTAGTGGAATATGTGATTTTTTAATCAGCCGGACAGATGATGAGTTGGTAATCGATGCACCGGTGATTGCCTTGGTTGAAGCTAAAAAAGGCGTATTGAGTGATGGATGGGGTCAGTGCATCGCTGAAATGGTTGCTGCCAAGAAGTTTAACGAAACGAAAGGAATCCCCATCGAACACACCTACGGTATCGTTACTAGTGGTTCTCTCTGGCACTTTTTTCAAATGGAGGGAGATTTGGTTTCGATCGACCCAGTAGAATATTCACTCGCACCAGTAGAGAGACTACTGGCAATCTTAAATTGGATGATTAGGATTTAGGACTTTGATAAATCGTACTAGACACCATTGACCTTTCAGACTAAAATGATAATCATTATCATTCTTGCAACTTGGGTCAGTATTAAATCATGACAGCGATCGATTCCTTCACCCCCATACAGTATCTCTATCGCCAACGATGGAAAGTGGCTTCTGTCCTGTTATGCTGCCTAAGTAGCTGCACTCCAGCTTCTGCACCTCCAACTGATAAACCATTAGCCTCAACGCCCCCAACCAATGAATCGGTTGCTAGTAGCAAACCACCATTAGTAGTAGCGACTACCGATGTACTTTGCAACTTGGTCAAAACCATTGCTAAAGAAACCATCAAATTAAAATGTTTAGTCACAGCCGGTGCTGACCCTCACACTTATGCGGTGACTCCTGCCGATCGACAGGCGATCGAAACAGCTAGCTTATTGCTTTATGCTGGACATGGTTTTGAACCAACAATTATTAAGGCGATCGAGGCCACTAAAAACACCGCACCAAAAGTTGCTGTCAACGAAGTAGCTGTCCCCAAACCGCTGCAAATGGTCGAAGATGGCAAAACCGAAAGTGATCCACACGTTTGGCATGATGCTCAAAACGGGATCAAAATAGTGGAATCGTTACAGGCAGCCTTAGGCAAAGCTATCCCGGCTCAGGCAGCAACTTATGCTGCTAACGCTAAAACACTCACCACCGAACTCGCCCAAATTGATAGCTGGGTTAAAGAGCAAATAGCGACGATTCCAGAAAAATCGCGCAAGCTGGTAACTACTCATGATGCCTTGGGCTACTATGGCAAAGCTTATGGTATCCCGATCGAAGGCGCACTACAAGGTCTCAGCACCGAAGAAAAACCTACTCCTGTGCGGGTCAAAAAATTAGTAACCGAAATAAAAACATCGGGTGTACCAACCGTTTTTGCCGAAGCTACTAACAGTTCTAAGCTACTAGATACCGTGGCCGGTGATGCTAAGGTCAAGGTTTCTACCAATCCATTATTTGCTGATGGCTTAGGTGAAGCTGGCAGTACCGGAGATACTTATCCAAAAATGTTGATCTCTAATACCAAGACAATTACCGAAGGATTGGGTGGAAAATTCCAAGATTTTGCAGCCAAATAATGTTTAATTTATTAGGAGCCTGTGATGGTCAATACAACGACGATACCCAACCCCGAGTTGGTTTTACCCAAAAGGGGTTTGCCGGTGACGATAATTACTGGGTTCTTGGGCAGTGGTAAAACTACGTTACTCAATCACATTTTGAGCAACCGCCAAGACTTAAAAGTGGCGGTACTAGTTAACGAATTTGGTGACATTAATATTGATAGTCAGTTGCTAGTGTCGATCGATGAAAGCATGATGGAACTGAGTAATGGCTGTATTTGCTGCACAATTAATGAAGACCTGGTAGAAGCAGTTTACAAAGTTATGGAGCAAAATATTGACTATTTAATTATTGAAACTACCGGCATCGCTGACCCGGTACCGATCGCTATTACTTTTTTGGGCACAGAGCTGCGAGATATGACTAGGCTAGACTCAATTTTGACGGTGATTGACGCGGAGACATTTACTATGGATCATTTTGGGAGCGAAGCCGCTCGCCAGCAGCTTATATATTCTGATATTACTATTTTGAATAAAACAGACTTAGTTGATCCAGAGCAGCTCGATCGAGTAGAGGGATACATTGCCAATATGAAAGCTGGAGCTAGGATTCTTCGCTCACAGCGTGGTCAGGTGCCGCTGCCGCTAATTTTGGGGGTAGAGATGTCTACTCCAGTTAAAAATAGGGAACTGCTGGCACAACAGCCAGCAAATCATGACCATCACGATCACTCTGCTCATAGTCATGCAGAACACAATCATGCTGGAGATCACCATCATGCTAATCATTTAGAAAATGATGGCTTTTCATCAGTTTCTTATACTAGTGATCGGCCATTTGATATTACTAAATTTGATAATTTTGTGCATCACTTAATGTCCAAGTCAATTTTTAGAGCCAAAGGTATTCTTTGGTTTACATCTAGCAATCAGCGCCACATTTTTCAACTCAGCGGTCCGCGCTTTGAAGTTAATGCTGAAGAGTGGCGTAATGAAGATCGCAAAAATCAAATGGTTTTTATTGGCCGCAATTTAGATGGTGATGACCTGAAAGAAAAGCTTAATGATTGCTTATCAACATAGCTGTTTTCTCTCGATTCCTATCAGATTTTGGCATGACTTAAAGTCGCCCAAAATAAACTTTATTACTACTTAACCCCACATGTTCAGAATTTCACTCAAACTTTTAACTGTTTTAATTACGCTGCTTCCAGGACATATCGCTCTTAGCAATATAACCAGTCAAGCCGCGATGGCTAACGAAAATAGAGATTCGACAGATCCACTTCTGCTGCCAGATACAGCTAACCTACGATCTCAGGTGCCAGCACCTGAAGAGAAAAAGCCAGAGGAGAAACCAGAAGGGAAAAAAGAAACTAATGCTTTTTCTTTAAATACCAAGCTTCAAGGGCAAGTAATTTTTGGTTTAACTAGTGGTCTATCCGGCGATATTAGCCGGAATGCAGCTTTTGGCCAACGGACTCGTCTAGAGCTAGTAACTGAGTTGGGTACTGGGACACTCACCACCCGTTTACAAATCGATGGCATGGGAACTCCTAATTCGACGGTGCCTGCGGGTGTTATCGATACTCCCGAAGGGGCTTCTTCTTTTGGTGTGAGTGAACCGAGCAGTCAAGTGAATCTTGATTTACTAAAGTACGAAATGCCGATCGGAGAAAATACCCAGCTTATAGTAGCTGCTAATGCTGGTGGTGCAGATGATTTCACTGATTCAATCAATCCGTACTTTGATGGAGATGGTGGCAGTGGTTCAATTTCACGTTTTGGCAACCGACCATCTATTTACTACTTGGTATCTGGAGCTGGTGCAGGGATTAGACATAAATTTAGCCCCACTGTTGAAGGTAGTTTAGGGTATTTATCTAGCAACGCGGCGAACCCTGCGGTGGGCAGCGGCTTGGGTGGAGGTAGCTACGGTGCAATTGCCCAAGTTACTTTCAATCCTAATGAAAATACTAAAGTAGGATTAACCTACGTAAACTCTCGCGATACAGCTCCCGGCACTGGCAGCACAAATGCTAACCCTAGCGGCTCTAATAACATGTTTGGATTACAGGGATCATTTAAGGTCAATCCTAAGCTGGCCTTGGGTGGCTGGGTTGGCTACAACAAAAACAGTAGTACAGCCGGAGATAAAGATATCTTGAACTGGGCTGTAACCGCAGCCTTCCCAGATTTAGGCGGCTCTGGTAACTTGGGTGGCTTATTGGTTGGGCAAGAGCCTCGGGTCACTGGGGCAACCGGTACCGCTCTTGCGGACAGCGGATCTTCGCTACATTTGGAGGGATTTTATCAGGTTAAGCTGAGTGAAAATTTCAGCATTACTCCTGGTTTGATTTACTTAACCGCCCCAGATCAAAATAGCTCCAATAGTGGTGCTTTAATTGGCACCGTTCGCACTACTTTTAGCTTCTAACAATACTTGGTTTTTAACTATGACTCTTTCGACTAACGACATGCGATCTAAGACCATCAAAACTACTGCCGAAATGCCGGTGACAGAAGCGGAGATGATGCAGGCAGTACGGGCATTATTATTGGGTATGGGTGAAGACCCCGATCGAGAAGGGTTAATTGATACGCCCAAACGAGTGGTGAAATCTTTAAAGTATCTTTCTTCTGGCTACCAACAATCTTTAGATGAACTGTTGAATGGCGCAGTTTTTCATGAAGAAGCCAGTGAAATGGTGCTGGTGCGAGATATTGACTTGTTTAGCTCTTGCGAACACCACATTTTACCGATTATTGGCCGCGCTCATGTAGCCTACATTCCCAATGGCAAAGTAATTGGTCTTTCTAAAATTGCCCGAATTTGTGAGATGTACGCGCGGCGCTTACAGGTGCAAGAGCGCCTTACAGCCCAGATTGCTGACGCTCTGCAAGGTTTGTTACAGCCAATGGGTGTAGCAGTGGTTATTGAGGCTACTCACATGTGTATGGTAATGCGCGGGGTACAGAAGTCTGGCTCTTGGACAGTGACTAGCGCGATGAAAGGCGTATTTGGTGAAGATGCTAAAACTCGCCAAGAGTTCATGAACTTAATTCGTCATAGCCCAAATTTTCATTGATATAGATAAATCCCTCAATTTTTCTATGGTGGCAATTGCCACCTTTTTTAGTGAAGCTCTCAATTCATTCGATCTCTTTGTTACCAATTTTTTATTCAGACATTGCTAAATCTAAGCTTGCTTTACCTATCATCACAGCTCCTAGAGATGTCTATGCTTCGTCAAACAATTGGTAAGTTGTTGATGTAGTTGTAGTTTATTCAGCTTGCGTCCAATAATTACTAACTGGTTAGATGGCAATTCCGTTGTCATCCAAACACTATCATCAATGTGAAAGCGATGGCCGCTGAGTTGAAAAACGTGACGAGCGGGGCTTTCGTCAAACCACAAAATCCCCTTGGCTCGAAAAACCGTATCTGGTAGTTGATAGTCTAGGAACTGCTGAAATTTTTTGAGTGAAAAAGGCCGATCGCTTTTAAACGAGATTGATACAAACCCATCAGCATTTAGATGATTCGTTGTAGGGTCTTTTTTAGGTGCAGCTAAAGCTTGGAGCGAGGAACCTACCTGAGCAAAGCTTACATCTAAAATTAAGGGCAGAGGAACGATGCCGAACTGCGATCGCAAAACTTTTGCATAGTCTTTGATCGAATAAATATATGATTCCAGGCTGTCTACGTGAGCCTCAGAGACCAGATCGGTTTTATTAACTAATACAATATCACTATAAAGTAGCTGACTTTTGGCAGCTTCGCTGTAATATTGCTCAGGTGTAAAAGTCTCAGCATCTATCATAGTGAGAATCGAATCTAACCGGGTTAGATCTCGCAAATCTGTACCCAGAAATTGCAGCACGATCGGCAGCGGGTCTGCAACTCCAGTGGTTTCAATTATCAAATAATCAATACTGTCACTTTCCCCAGGTTTATATTGCTGAAGTATTTTATAGACAGCCTCCGTCAAATTGTTATCAATAGTACAGCAGATGCAACCATTGGTCAACTCAATCATATCTTCTGTGACAGTGACTAGAAGCTGACTGTCAATGTTAATATCACCAAACTCATTGACTAAAACGGCAATTTTTAGACCATGATTATTACTCAGAATGTGGTTGAGTAGTGTGGTTTTGCCACTGCCTAAAAATCCAGTAATGATCGTAACAGGCAGTCCCTGACTAGGGATTTCTAGGGCATTGGAGGTTCTTGACTGGGTGATATTAATCATACTGGCTTCTTAGCTTAAATAAAATTTGGCAGGGGCGGAATTCTGGCTAGAATGCCTTTTCTGAGGATTTCAGGACGTTCTATGCGCGGAATTAAGCCATCGGTACTGACATAATATAGTTTTGCTAACTGCAAAATACTAATTGCACTTTGTAGCGGCGGCAAATCACCGAACATTAGGGTGGTTTTGCGAGGAGCGGCATAAGCAATTACACAGCGACGGTTACAAGCGCTCAGGCATTCAACGGCTTCGATCGAATACTCTGTCGTCAGATCCCACGCTGGCTGTAAATTTTGCAATTGGTCTAACAGGTGTTGCCCACCCCGCTGACCGAGCAGCTCGCGCTGGGTTGATGAATAGGAGCAAGATTTACAGACAAAAATAGTGTGTTTGGTCATAAGGCTACCTAAATTTGTTGTTTGCTAATAATTGCCTGTTGCATTCGTTCCTGAAGTGCTGCAGTAGTCAAAGAGCCATGATCTCCAGACTTTCGAGTACGAATACTAAGTGTGTTGCTAGCCATCTCCCGTTCACCAATTACCGCAACTATAGGGATTTTAGCTAGCTCGGCATTGCGAATCTGTCTACCTAAGCGCTCTTTGCTTTTATCAACTTCAACTCGATAACCTAGCTGCTTAAGCTGTGTAGCGACTGATACTGCATAGTCATAAAAATCATCAGCTACTGGCAGCAGCCGCACCTGCACCGGAGCCAGCCACAAGGGAAAATCTCCAGCATAGTTCTCAATTAAAATCCCAAAAAATCTCTCCAATGAGCCAAAAATAGCTCGATGGATCATAATTGGTCGCTGACGAGTATCATCTGCCGCTGCATATTTCAAGTCAAAACGCTCGGGCAAATTAAAATCTACTTGAATTGTTGAACACTGCCACTGACGATCGATCGCGTCCCGAATTTTAATATCAATTTTAGGGCCATAAAATGCGCCACCACCCTCATCGACAGTATATTTCCATTCTTTAGCATCCAAGGCTCCAATTAACGCATTGGTAGCCAAATCCCATATCTCATTATCCCCAACCGATTTATCTGGGCGGGTAGAAAGATACACCTCATACTGGGTAAAGCCAAAATCTGACAATACTTGTTCGGTTAGATTCAACACACCCAAAATCTCAGAGGTAACTTGATCGGGTAAACAAAAAATGTGGGCATCATCTTGGGTAAAGCCTCGCACTCGCATTAGTCCATGGAGTGCCCCTGATCGCTCATAGCGATACACAGTACCCAATTCGGCTAGTCGAATTGGCAACTCGCGGTAAGAATGCAGTTGGTTTTTGTAAGCCAGCACATGAAAAGGACAGTTCATCGGCTTGATTTGATAATGCTGAGACTCAATCTCCATTTGGTCAAACATGCTTTCTCGGTAAAAGTCAAAGTGGCCAGAAGTTTTCCAGAGATCAAGGTTGGCAATATGAGGAGTGTAGAGCAGCTCATAGCCGCTATCTAAATGTGCCTGCCGCCAATAGTCTTCGATTAACAGCCTAATTCTGGCTCCTTTGGGGTGCCAAAATACCAGTCCTCCACCAGCATCATATTGAATGCTAAATAGATCTAGGTCTTTTCCTATCTTGCGATGATCACGGCGTTTAGCTTCTTCTTTTTGAGTTAAATAAGCTTGCAGTTGCTCTGCGGTTTCCCAAGCAGTGCCATAGATGCGCTGTAGTTGAGGCTTGGTTTCATCCCCGCGCCAGTAGGCTCCAGCCAAGCTCTCTAAAGCAAAGGCATCAGCAACGATCTCGCCAGTGTGACTCAAATGTGGTCCAGCACACAAATCCCACCAATAATTAGGATTTTTGGATTTTACTGGGTCGAGAGCAGTATCTGTATCAAGATCATTTGTGTGACCTATAAAGTAACGGGTAATAGTTTCATCAACAGCAATTCCATCCAAAATTTCTAGCTTGTATGGTTCATTCTCTCGCTCAATTTCTTTCCGAACTTGCTGCCGATCGATGACTTCTCTTACAACGGGCAAATTGGCTTTAATGATCCGACGCATTCTTTTCTCAATCTTAGTCAAATCATGAGGAGTGAAAGGCTCTGCTCGATCAAAATCATAGTAAAATCCAGTATCTGTCCATGGTCCGATCGCCACCTTGGTTTCAGGGAAAATCGCCTGCACTGCCATGCCCAAGACATGAGCGCAAGTGTGACGAATTCTTAGTAGCGATTGAGGATCACTAGAAAAAAGACCTGGCTTCATTAATAACTGCTTAATTTCACTACTCATGATGCTTTCCTATTGCCAAAACCTTTGCCAAATCCATAAGATACCTGTTTGAAATTAACCTGTCCAGAAGCAGGAGAATAAACTGTATAGCTAGCTAAATTTGGTGTTAGGCCGACGTTTCCGACTCCCACCACAAATTTGTTACTAGTCTCCATGGTTGTTGTGGGAGTGGCACCATTAAGAGTTATCACTGTAGAAGTACTAGATCCATCTGCGATTTGATAGTTAAATTGCAGACCCGATCGACCGCAAAATAAATAATTAGCATCTAGTCTCCCCAGTCGATCACACATCACCAGAGGCGAAGTATCTGGGCGCAAATCGTCGGCAACGCTCACGCTGCTGCCATGAGTCAATAGGCAATCTAGCTCCATAAATCCAAACTCCAGCGATCGAATCCAAGTCACAGTTTCTCGTGAGACGGCATCCCAAAGAGTTTTAACCATCTCGGCTCCATATTTTTCAATCAACGCCGTGGGTTCTGGTTTTTGACCATAGGCATGCAAAATCAAACATTGTTCTTCCCACCAACCCGTACAAATTTGGGGAGTTGGTTCACCTTTGCGAGGATTTTGCAATCTTTTCACCAAGGCTTCACTAGTAGCATTTGGCCCGACCAAATCGCCCAAGATGTACAACTCATCTACTTGATGCTGCTGAACGTCTTGTAGCACTGCTTCATAGGCGGTCAAATTGCCCACTAATCCACTTAAAATCGCCCATTTCATAGCTACCTCTCACATACATGGCTAGGATCATCGGCACGTTCAGCAAACTCTAAACCCTGTGCTAATCGCCAAGCAAAAATTGGCGGCAAGCCTTTTTCGATAATATCTGCACAGGTTTTTTGGTAGTCGTATTCTATTTCTCGAATTGTCACTAGCTGATCATCAGTATCATAGAGTACATAAGTTGCATGAGGTCGCCCGTGACGTGGCTCACCTACAGAACCAGCATTCACAATGCGTCGTACCGATGGGGTAAATTGATAGTGGGCATCTTTTTGTCCTTGCTGCTCTACTTTAACCAGCATTTTTGTTTGATCCAAAGTCCGCACGTAAGGCACATGGGTATGGCCGCAGAATAACACATTAGAGCCAGTTGATAATACCCGCTCCAAAGCAGTAAAAGCATTCACATCGGGCAATAAATATTCATGCTGACCATTGGGGCTACCATGGACAAAGCTCATATTTTTTTCTTTGATAGTTAGAGGTAGCTGAGCTAGATATTCGCGGGTTTCTGGGTGAATTTGTTGATCTGTCCAGGCATGAGCGGCCTTGCCCCGACTCTCGGCTAATAGCGAAGGGTAGCTACAATCACAGGCATTTAAGCCTTCTACAATATCTTCATCCCAACAGCCTTGACAGGTGGGGATATCTAAAGACCTGATCATTTCTACTACGGCATTTGGGTGCGGTCCATAGCCTACTAAGTCCCCGAGACAAAATATTTGTTCGGCTTTGTGGTCATCAATATCTGACAATACGGCGTTGAGCGCTTCGTAGTTGCCATGAATACAAGACATAACAGCAATTTTCATTAGACTGGCTCCAACATATTTTCTTTGATTTTGGATTGGTAATAGGCGATCGCCTCATCACTAAGGCAGCATTCAGCTAAGGTGTCACCGATCGACTGCCGATCTAGACTAACTCCAATTATTTCTAAGCCGCTAAAGCGACTGGGGCGACCGTCTAACCACAGGGGCAAATTTAGCTCTCGGTAGCGGTTTTTGTGACCTGCTACAAAGTCAAAATAAAAAGAGCGGCCATCAGACAAATCAAAAATTCCTTTGGCGCGTTGCACTAAACCATAAGCACCTTGGGTTAGCTCTGCCCATAGCGTATCAATGCTGGCGGGATCAATGACTTGGTAAGAAAGATCCGATCGCCATAAATCTTTTGACTCAGTTGAGGATACTAATTGACCAGTCTCTACTACATCAGCCCACTGGTGCCATTCAGTATTTAGGTTGAGTAGGTTAGGCGGGACGATCGCTACTTTTTGAGCATCCAAGCCAGTCAATAGCGATTCAGCCGTAGCAAGGGTTAGATGAAATCCTATTTCAATATAAATAGTGGCATCAGAATAATGCAATTTATCGACTTGCTGATCGGTAAATACTGTCAACTGAGGAAACTCGGTGAGCAGATGAAAACTATCGATCGGGGTAGCCTCGGCCTTGGGACAAAAGTACCCTACCGAATCAACAGCTCCAGCTAACTGCTGAGTAATCCAAGTGGTTTTACCCACTCCTGCCGCCCCAGCTACGGCAACAATTGATGGCTTGTTCATTTTTTCAGACCATTAACTATCAAACTTGGGACTTGATCAATGCGATCAGCAGTAATCTGCCAAACTTCTTCCCATTGCTGGGTAATAATACTTTTCCATTGCTGACCATATCGAGAAGATAGAGGGGAGCTTAAACGAATCGATGATTTTGACATGAGCAGGAAACCTAATCAAAGCTTAGTGATAATGATTATCATTCTTACTACCCTACCTGATACTTGGATTATTTACCAGCTCTTTTCAAGAAAATTCGGAAGGCTATTAGCTTAAAGCCCTTATACAGACTTGACTTTAGAATAAATCCGTTTTGAGAATGATTATCATTCTCAAAATTATGTTACTTTGAGAACAATCCTAAAATCAAGATTATTTCTGATAAGGTTGGCAGCATACATACATATTTCAATACTATTCAGATTCAATTTAAGAAAAAACACCACCTGCAGACGGTGAGCCAATTAGATGGATGCTATTAACTAGCTTACCAATAGAAGCTTTGGAGCAAGCTTGTCAATATGTATACTGGTGTAATTTACGTTGGTTGATTGAAAGATTTCACTACACATTAAAAAGTGGTTGTAAAATTGAAAAATTGCAATTAGAAACTAAAGAAAGACTGCTCACACATTAGCAACTTCTTATATAGTAGCATGGAGGCTATGCGTAATTAGCCTCTACGATGTCCTCCGCATAAGCAATACATCGAGATTTGCGTAGTGGATAGCCCATTTTAGGAGAGAGCAAGTGCAACAATGTCCCGCTGAAAATTAGTACCCAATTTAGGCAGTATTAGTGTTAACTTCTATGGTTTGGTTGAACGATCGAATAATTGCCACGATTGAATCTGCATCCTGATCACCAAAAATTTCATCCAGTCCATTTTGATGAAAATCAGTTTTTGGGCGGCGTATACGCTGAAAAAAAGCGGCTTGTTCGAGGGTGTAGCGCATGTAGAAGCAGCTAGCGCGGGGGGTGCTGTATACCAAGTTTTCGGCATGGGTGGCATGGTCGAAGATTTGGGGAAAGTCGAGTTTCAGGAAGTCGAAGTTGCTGGCCCTGTCGGCAGGGGAATTGAGGATATTTCGGCTGGTGATAATGTCAAGTTAGTAATGTGGTGTCTTCGTAGACATCGCCGATCGACAGTTCTAGGTTGATGCTATGGAGGGTGATTTGAGGTTGAGCGGTGCTGTGGGTGGCAAATGTCCAGATGTTGTTTTCTTGCCGCCGAAATATTTCAAGACGTTGGTGCTTGCTGTTGACTAAAATGTATTCTTCCAGGCTGGGCAGAGTTTGGTAATCGTTAAATTTGTCGCCTCTATCGAAGGCTTCAGTCCCGTCGGAAAGGACTTCGACAATCAGTTTGGGGAAACTTTTGTAGGTACTGGTTTCGCGGTCTTCAGGATGGCAGGTAACAAGTAGATCGGGGTAGTAGAAACAGTTTTTGGTTGCGATGCTGACTTTGATATCGGCGAAGAAAGTGCGGCAGTTGCTGCCGCGCAGGTGGTTGCGAATCAGGCTGAAGAGGTTTCCGGCAATGATGTTATGGGTGTCGGTGGTACCTGCCATGGCATAAATTTCGCCGTCAATGTATTCGTGTTTGATGGGGCTATCTTGCTCGTATTTTAGGTATTCTGCGGGGGAGAGAAAAGACTGGTTAGGACTGGCGATCATGGGGTTGGGTGGGGACTTTTTATAAGTTTAACATTGCAATCAATTCTTAATTCATACTTTTCTGATTCTAACGGAGAGGACTGCTTCTGACCAGAATAATATTTACGAAAGCAAAGCGATCGCCTGCTCCAGCAAATCAGGATCTGCACTATTTAACCAAATAATCTCAGGAATCCCCCGAAACCAAGTGCGCTGGCGTTTAGCAAACTGGCGAGTATGAAGAATAGTTAACTCGATCGCCTCTGCCAAACTAATTTCACCCTTCAGATACTGACGCATTTCGGCATAGCCCAAAGTATCTAAATTAGGTAAATTCCAACCATATTCAGCAATTAAATCGCGCACTTCTTGCTCCCAACCCAGCTCAATCATCTGGCTAGCTCTTTGCTGAATACGCTGTTCTAAATTAGGGCAATCTAGACCGACTATCAATAATTACCTTACAACAATCTCAGGCATTAATTTTTCTATCGCTTGCGCAGATGATTTTCGCCAGTCAGGTTGTTTCCCAGTATTTAATGATAAGTATACCCAGTGAACAAGTACCCTAAAACTCCTCAGTATCAATCTATAATTTAAAATACAAGCTCTTCACTCATCGTAGGCTAAAAACCGATGGTCGCTCAATTCATGGTTCAACCTTCCGCCCTCATGCGCTCTGGCATCACCATGAACCAGATGGGAGAAGTCTATCTGTTTAAATTCAACGACGAGCTGCAATCCAGATTTGAAGATCTTCAGCAGCAAAAAAAACAGCAAAACCTTACTCCTGATGAACAAGCCGAACTGGCTGGAATCTCTGATCTGTCTAGAATATTCACTTTAATTAATGCCCAGCTCGCAGTCCAAGCCAAATGGTGTCCAACGCAACCAGAAGACTAATTCGCCAGCGAGCAAAATCGCTCTGTGAATATTGCCATTCGCCCGAGTACCTTAGCCCTGATCGCTTCACGATCGATCATCTTCTACCCCAATCCTTGGGTGGATCTAATGATGAGATTAATCTAGCTTTGGCTTGCCACCGCTGCAACACCCGTCATTACAACTTTACCACCGCTATTGATCCCCTAACCCAGGTGACGAGTCCTCTCTATCATCCTCGTCAGCAGTTGTGGGGAGATCATTTTATCTGGACTGCTGATGGGTTAAGAATTTTAGGTATTACTTCGATCGGTCGAGCCACTTGCCACCGATTAGATCTCAATGACGATTTCCATGATGAAGGTGCAATAGTAGATGCTCGTTGGTTTTGGGTTCAAGGTGGTTGGCATCCACCAATAGACGACCCTAAAGAAGTATGATTATTACAAATTCCTGACCTAGAAATTTTGTTCCAATTATCATCGCTTACCATGCATTCCTCTTTTAGCAAAGGTGTTGCCAACAAATCGGAGTGTCAGATGCTTCTGGCAATCATCAAGTCCCTGATATGTCAGAACATCAGTAGTGAATTAAATCATTAATTTTTGATCTACTGGGATTGAGAAATCAAATCGATCGCCTGCTCCAGCAAATCAGGATCTTCACTATTTAACCAAATAATCTCAGGAATCCCCCGAAACCAAGTGCGCTGGCGTTTAGCAAACTGGCGAGTATGAAGAATAGTTAACTCGATCGCCTCTG
>JAAFHZ010000035.1 GCA_013297675.1 Synechococcales cyanobacterium bin59.metabat.ball.084
TTAGCTGGGGTCGATTGGCCAACATGAGCGAGCTGAGAAGAGGCTGGGTAATTGATGTAGAACAGTACAAAGTAGACTTTACATCCTTTTTCATAAGATCAAAAATAAAAATTTGGACTATTAGAACTATCCAAAACAGTCAATTTTTGTAAAGTCAGCCCGATCGGTCTGACAAAAACTTGATTTCCGGCGAAAATAGATTTAGCTACAGGCTAGCTATTTCTCTGCATTCAAGGAAAAAGAACCATGCCAAACTCCACCGCTCTCGTCTTACCTCTCAGCGCCGTTGGAATTGCCGATATTAGCATTGTTGGCGGCAAAAATGCCTCCTTGGGTGAAATGATTCAACAGCTTGCTAGTAAGGGTGTGAAAGTCCCGCTCGGCTTTGCCACTACCACCCATGCCTATCGGAGCTTCATTGAATCTGCTGGGTTAGGGGCTAAGCTGAAACATCTGTTTGCTGATTTGGATGTAGATAATTTGGCTAATTTGCAAGAGCGGGGTAAAAAAGCTCGGTTGCTGATGATCGAAACGCCTTTTTCGCCCGAGATTGAAGCAGAGATTACTGCTGCCTATAGTGAACTCTGTTTGCAATATGGTGCCGATACCGACGTGGCGGTGCGTTCTAGTGCTACTGCTGAAGATCTACCCGATGCTAGCTTTGCAGGGCAACAAGAGACTTATTTGAATGTGCATGGTATTACGGGAGTTTTGGAAGCCTGCCGCAAGTGCTTTGCTTCGATTTTTACCGATCGAGCAATTTCTTATCGTCACCAAAAGAACTTTGATCACTTAGAAGTTGCCCTCTCCGTGGGAGTGCAAAAAATGGTGCGATCGGATTTAGCCTCTTCGGGAGTGATGTTTTCGATCGATACCGAAACTGGTTTTAAAGATGCGGCATTGATCACGGCTGCCTATGGTCTAGGCGAAACGGTGGTGCAGGGCGCGGTGAATCCCGATGAATATTTGGTGTATAAACCCAAGCTGCAAGCAGGCTTTCGGCCAATTATTGACAAGCGTTTGGGCAGCAAAGAAATCAAGATGGTCTACGATACTGGCGGTCTGAAGCTAACTACAAATGTGCCGGTACAAGAGGTCGATCGGCAGCGGTTTGCTTTGAATGACGATGAAATTATGCAGTTGGCTAAGTGGGCTTGCCTAATTGAAGATCACTATTCTCAGGTACGAGGTGCGCTTACGCCCATGGATATTGAGTGGGCTAAGGATGGCCGCACGGGTGAGCTGTTTATTGTCCAAGCCCGTCCAGAAACTGTGCAGTCTCAAAAAGCTCAGACGGTGCTGCGTAGTTATCATTTAACCGGCAGCCAAAGACCAGCTCCGATCGCCGCCGGTCGAGCGGTAGGGGCGCTGATTGGCAGTGGGGTAGCAAGAGTAATTGTCGATGTACAGCAAATTGAGTTATTCCAAGCCGGTGATGTATTGGTAACTAGTCGCACAGACCCAGATTGGGAGCCAATTATGAAAAAAGCCAGTGCGATCGTGACTAATCAGGGAGGGCGGACTTGTCATGCGGCAATTATTGCGCGGGAGCTGGGAATTCCGGCGATCGTGGGCTGTGATGAAGCTACGGAGGCCATTCGATCGGGGCAGGCGGTGACGGTTTGCTGTGCGGAGGGCGAGGAAGGCCATGTGTATCCGGGAATGCTGCCTTTTGAGGTTAAGGAGGTGGAGCTAGACCAAGTGCCGCGCACTCGTACTCAGGTGATGATGAATTTGGGAAATCCCCAAGAGGCGTTTAGTTTGGCGGCGATTCCCAATGATGGGGTGGGGTTGACCCGGATGGAGTTTATTATTGCCAACCATATCCAGGCGCATCCTTTGGCCTTGTTGAATTTCGATAAATTAGAAGATCAGGTGGCCAAGGTCAAGATTGCCAAGTTGACGGCGCAGTATACAAATAAAGCGGACTTTTTTGTCGATCGATTGGCCTATGGCATAGCGACAATTGCGGCAGCTTTTTATCCGAAGCCGGTGATTGTAAGGCTGTCCGATTTTAAGAGTAATGAGTATGCCAATTTGCTAGGAGGTCGGCAGTTTGAGCCGATCGAAGAAAATCCGATGATTGGTTGGCGGGGGGCTTCGCGCTACTATGACGATCGCTATAAAGATGGTTTTGCTTTGGAGTGCAAGGCGATGAAGCGGGTGCGGGATGAGATGGGGCTAACTAATGTGGTTTTGATGGTGCCGTTTTGTCGAACTCCCGAGGAGGGGCGACTGGCGATCGCCGAGATGGCCAAGAGTGGTTTGGTGCAGGGAGTAAATGGGTTACAGGTGTATGTGATGTGTGAGCTGCCCAGCAATGTGATTTTGGCCGAGGAGTTTGCCCAGGTGTTTGATGGGTTTTCGATCGGCTCGAATGATTTGACTCAGCTAACTTTGGGCCTCGATCGCGATTCGTCGCTGGTGGCTCATTTGTTTGACGAACGCAGTCCGGCGGTGCGCAAGTTAATTCAGATGGCGATCGGAGTGGCAAAGCAGCAGGGACGCAAGATTGGGATCTGTGGGCAGGCTCCCAGTGATTATCCGGAGTTTGCAAGGTTTTTGGTGGAGCAGGGCATCGATTCGATGAGCCTGAATCCTGATTCGGTGTTAAAAACTACGCTGGAGATTGCGGAGGTTGAGGCTGCTGGATCTAAGTCGTAGAATTTACTCGCTGATATCTTCTGCGACATTACCTAGTAACCAGTTGGCCGCAGTAGCTCGACGGGTTTCGGCAGAACCGAATTCGCCAATTTTGTAGCCTTTAAAATCTAGTTTTTCTTCTATCCAGATTATACCTGCCAAATTCCCAAAGACCAAAATTCAAGATTTTCTGGCAGTGACCCCACAGAATATACTATGAGACATAGTGAAATCATGCAGTTATGGACAACTCTCTGATCGTATATGGATACCATGGCACCAGCCAAATTAAAGCCGTCAACATCCTGAAGCATGGATTCCTAGCTAGTGATAATGATTATGACTGGCTGGGCACCGGCATTTATTTTTTCCAAGATGCACCTATCCGAGCAAAGCAATGGGCAACACAACAGCATCCAAATAATCCAGCAGTAATTTGTGCAACAATTCAGCTAGAGAACTGTATCGATTTATTTGATGTGGGATGGCATCCTTCGCTCAAAAATATTTACAATCTTTTTATAGAGCGAAATAGATTGCTGAATCGAACTCTACCACAACAGAGCCAGCGTAGCTCTAAGGCTCATCGCCTGGATTGTGCATTCTTGAATTTCGTCCATGAATTTGCTGTGAAACAAGGGCAACCTATTGACAGCATCAGAGCAACCTTCATAGAAGGGGAAAGACTTTTCCCTAACTCAGCAATTTTTGACTTGGCTCATGTTCAGATTGCAATTCGGAATCCAACTTTGATCCAAAAATGTTACTTAATGTAAATTATAAGGAGCAATCACAATGATAGATATAGCCAAAACTACCGAGCTATTGGAACACTATTTTGTTAATGTAACGAACGAGCAGTTCGCTATAGATCTAGAAGAATTTTGCCCAGAACTGTTTGAAGATGAGCAAAACAGCAGCCTAGATACCAGATCACTAAACAACGAAGAAATTTATCGTAGAGCCAAAGAAGACGGCAAATTAGAGATTGCGCCTAAACTTCTCCAAAAAGGATTTAGCCGCGAAGAAGTAGCAACAATTTTGGAGATAGACATTAATCTCATTGCTTCATAAATCGCCGATAGTCACAGCTCAACAGTAATGGATGCATCTGATCGAACAGCAGATCAGCAATAATCTGCGCCGTAGCGGGAGCCAGTAAAATACCATTGCGATAGTGACCCGTGGCCAAAATCAACCGGGGATCAGCACTGTATCCTAAAATTGGCAACTCATCAGGCGTAGCCGGTCGAAAACCCCACCATTCTTCCACCACCGGATACTTAGCCAAAGCCGGACAGAGCCGAATTGCCCGATCGAACAATCCCTGTACTCCCTCCGCAGTATTGCCAGTCGCAAACCCCACATCCTCACTAGTTGCCCCGATCACAATCCGCCCATCCCGGCGCGGCACAATATATATTTCAGTTCCAAACAGCACCGTATTCAGTGGCAAGTCTTCTCCATGCGGCACTTGTAAAGCAATGAGCTGTCCCTTGCGGGGCACCACCGGCACCGGTAACAGATCCTGACTCCAGGCACCCGTGGCTAAGATATATCGATCGGCCACCAGACCAGCCACCCCCTGAGATAGATCTTGCAGATCCTCTGCCGTCACCTGCACCCCAGTTTGTACCCGCACCCCCGCCGACTCGGCGGCGACTTGGATGGACTTATATAAAGCACGGTTATCTACCTGACCATCGGTATCAAACCAATATCCGCCCACTACTTCAGTTCCCAAATTGTCGGTGGGTAAGTGACCGACTAATTCCGCTCTGCTCTGCCAAGTAATCTGAGCATCAGTGGGTCGCTCATAACGGGGAGCCAAAATGCCGCATTCCCAATAGCCCGTATCTAAACCAGTAGCCATCGTCAGCTTATTTGTCCAATCGGTATAAAGACTCCGACTCAAAGTACATAGATCCAGCAGGGCACCAGAAGGAATTTCTTCAGCTTGGGGTGCCAGCATCCCCGCCGCCGCATTGGCCGCCGCAGTTTGATAATCTTGGGTCAAAACAAGTACTTGTAAACCGCGCCAGCGCAATTCTAGGGCGATCGATAGCCCAATAATACCGCCGCCAATTACAATTACCTCTGCTGCTTTGGTCATTTGTCATCCCAAGACTCTTGCTCCATCAGCAATTCTAGCCGAACCTGTCCTGCAAATGCCGTCACTCGGTCAAGGCTGCGCGAAGGAGTATAGAATGAATAGAGCTTTTGGAGCCAGTTTTGAATGGAACAGTTGAACAACGCTTTCACCCTTTTTCTCAGCTTACTGGTGGAAGCTATTCCCTTCTTGCTATTGGGAGTGCTGCTTTCCGGCCTGCTGCTATTTTTTGTCGATGAACGCAAGCTCGTAAAACTCGCCCCCAAAAATCCCATTCTGGGGGCATTCGTCGGGAGCTGCATTGGTTTTTTGCTGCCGGTATGTGAATGTGGCAACGTGCCAGTAGCCCGCCGGTTAATTGTCCAGGGAGTCCCATTACCAGTAGCTGTAGGCTTTTTACTGGCCGCTCCAGTGATCAACCCGATCGTGATTTGGTCTACCTGGATTGCCTTCCGCGATCAGCCAGAAATCTTGTGGCTGCGGATTATTTTTTCGTTATTGATTGCCACCATTATTGGCTGGGTCTTCAGTCGTCAAGGAGATGTAAAATCTCTGCTCCAACCGGCAGTGGCCTTGAGTATGGCCAAGCCCTTACCCGTAGAAGATCCCGAAAAACCTACTTTGCTGCGATCGGGCAATTTTATGTTAGGTGGTGGCGAAAGCCTAGAAGCCAAGATGGCTGCTAGCTTGGAGCGCAAGCCCCAGTTTTCTTGGTCAGAGCGGGGCAATATGCTGCTAGACAACACCATGCAGGAGCTGCGGGAACTAGGCGGTATTTTGGTCTTAGGCAGCGCCTTGGCCGCCCTGATTCAGACTTTTACACCCAGAGAATTAATTCTGGGACTTGGCCAAGGTTCAGTATCTTCAGTTTTAGCCATGATGCTGTTGGCCGGATTGATTTCGATCTGCTCTACCGTAGATGCTTTTTTCGCGCTCTCTTTTGCGGGAGCCTTTACCAGCGGCTCACTGCTAGCCTTTTTGGTTTTCGGCCCGATGTTTGATCTAAAAGGAATTGGTTTGCTGCTCAGCGTATTTAAACCCAAAGCAATTTTTTATCTATTTGCTTTAGCAGCCCAGCTAGTTTTTCTATTAACCCTGTTTGTAAATTTCAACGTTAATTAGATAATGTTAATTAAATGCTATTAATCAGTCGCTTATTTAAAAGTTTAGATAAAAATTGGCTAGACGCGATCGCTGTTACTAGCTGGGGTGCATTGCTATTGAACTATTGGCTCAATGGCTCACTGAGTATTTTGATTCATCCTAGCTATTTTTGGTTAGCAGCTTTCACTGGTTTTGCCCTGTTAATTATTGGTTCGATCAAAGCCTACTTGTTATTTAAATATCCCCAAGTTAAACCTAGCACTGCTGGTCATGTGAGCCTACTCCCTGGCAACTGGGCGATCGGCCTATTATTAGTCACGGCGATCGCTGGACTATTGATCAATCCCCGCGTTTTCACCAGCTCTAAAGCCATTCAGGGAGGCGTGACCGAAAACAGTGCGATCACCCGCTCTCAGCCCCAATCTTTCCGCAGCCAGGTCAAGCCCGAAAAACGATCACTGGTAGACTGGGTGCGGACTCTCAGCGCTTACCCAGAACCAGATACTTACAGCGGCCAGCAGGCCAATGTGAGCGGCTTTGTGGTGAATTCGGCGGAATTGGGCAGCAAATATTTATTGCTCTCGCGGTTTGTAATCACCTGCTGCGCTGCCGATGTCTATCCGGTGTCTTTGACCGTCAAACTGCCTGCCGATCAGCAATATCAGGCTGATACCTGGCTGGCCGTGACTGGCCAAATGGTCACTGAAACTATCAGCGGCAACCGTCAACTGATCTTAGTCGCCAAAAATATTAAGCCGATCGAGACTCCTCGTAATCCCTATGAATATTAGACCCCTCTCTCAACTCGATCGCGCGGCCTTGACTCTGATGGGCATTTTGATGGCTTTGACCGTCATTTTATTGGCCGTGGGCGATCGCAGCGCCCCCTATGTGCGGGAGTTTAGCTGGGCAAATCGTCCGGTTGGTGCCGAAGATAGCTCTTTTGCCCTGCGCTTTAGCCGATCGATGGATCGCCCCAAAGTAGCCGCAAAAATCCAGATCAAAACAGACCCCAGCAATCCCCAAAGCCAGTTTCAGCCCATCAGTCAGGTGATGCCCGGAAAGATTAGCTGGTCGGGCAAAAAGATGTTGTACACCCTAAATTCTCCGATTCCTTACGGCCAATCTTATGAGCTAAAAATACAAGATGTCACCGCAGCCAGCAATGATGGTAAGCCGATCGGCAAAGAAATCACGCCTTTTATCCAAGCATTTAACAGTAGAGAAAAAATGTTTGGCTATATTGGCACGGAGGGAGCCGATCGAGGCCGGTTAATGATCCAGCGCTTCTCTCAAGCCTTGGCAACCCCCGAGAAATTGCCTGCACCAGTGGCCATTACTCCACCAGAATATTTAGTGAAAGATTTTCGTTTTACGCCGGGAGGTGCCGGAGTATTTTTCAGTGCTTTATTGGCTAACAATGGTAATCAACTGCTTTCGCGCCAAAAAATATATCGCACATCAATTCAAAATCTAGGTCGAGATCTAAGTCAAAATTTAAGTCAAAGCCCAGAACTCAAACTAGTCTTAGATAGTAATGAATATCAAAATATTCGCTTTGAACTCTCCAACGATGGCAAAATTTTAGTTGTTCACCGAGTTGGCGTAAAAAACCCTAGTGACTTTGGCATTTGGGTAATTGATGCCCAGCAAGGAACTACTTTGCAACGCATCAGTCAAGGCGGCAAATTCAAAATCACTCCCGATAGCGCTTCGATCGCCGTTTCCGAAGGTCAGGGTGTAGCTCTCAAACCCTTAGTTCCCGGTACTGATACTACCGAATTCATGGCTAAATATGGCCAGCTATTAAGTTTCTCCCCCAACGGAGCAGCAGCAGCCTTAGAAAAATACAACGATGATTCTAGTCGTGATTTGTTTTTAGTAACTAATCAAGGAGTAGAAAAGAAGCTATTAAATGTCAAAGGCGAAATCCAGGCCACCCACTTTTCGGCTGATGCCCGCACCCTATACGCAATCACCGCAGAGTTCCCCCAGGGTATTGCAGAAAATGAAAACCTAGCAGACACCGGCAAATATAGCGCCCAACCCTATTTAATGTCGATCGACTTAACTACTTTCCAATCGGAGTCGTTAACTAAACTACCCCAGCAACAAGATACGGCACTAAGCCTCTCTCCTGATGGTCGATCGCTATTGCTGGATCAGGTCTTAACCGGAGGCACTAATCCAAAAATCTTGACGGCTGCCGATGGCCAACCGATCGAACGAGGCATGATCTCGATGCTAGATTTATCACAGCCTAAAGCCCAGCCAAAGCTATTGCCGATCGCCGGTTTTAATCCACGCTGGGCACCGTAAAAAACTATAGAGTCTGCTTAAAATTGGTGCCCCTTTGCTGGATAGACCCGCATTATTCAGAACAACCTGTTTTAGCAATCCAATGGGGTTCTAAATATGGCAAGTCAGCGGGCAAATCAATATCAGGCAAGGGCGGTAGCCGCCAGATGGATAGCTGCAATCGATCGATGATCGCTAACGTTTCGGCAAATACGGTTGCCGTGCTCCAAGTAATTCCCTGAAACAGCTCCGGCACCAGCCGCTGTAAACCGATTAAATAATACCCTCCGTCGATCGCCGGTCCAATCGCTACCACCTGATTTTGTAATTCAGCAAAACTCTGAGCCAATAATGCCGTAGTGATCCCTGGGCAGTCGGTGCCAATAATTATGACCGATCGATAGCCTTGTTCAAAAGCCGATCGAAAAGCTGCGCACATACGATCGCCCAAATCTCCAGCGGGCTGCTCTTGATACCGTAAGTCTGTTCCCAACCAGTCTTGCATTAATTCTTTTGTACCCCCCACATACCAAACTTCTATAGGGCAGGATACAGCCTTGGCTTGCTGCACCGTATGCTCAGCCATGCGCCGATGGAGCTGTGCAGCCCCTAACTCGCCCAAGGCTGGAATTAGGCGAGTTTTGGTTTTTCCTGGTTCAGGATAGCGAGTGAAAATAATTAAACAGTTAGCTGTCAGGCTCATCATCAGATGCCAACGCCTGTCTAGCAAAAGTCTCAGTCATGCTTAATAACTGCTGTTCAATCTCTGGGGTGAGCTGGTCATCGTGATAACGCCACTGCCAATTCCCCTCGATCGTCCCCGGAAAATTCATCCGGGCACTGCCATCTAAGCCCAAGATATCTTGCATGGGAATAATGGCCTGATTAGCGATCGAACTAAAAGCAATCCGAATCAGATCCCAATGAATTCCGACACTAGAAATACCTCCTAGGTAACGCAGCACCCGATCGCGCTCATAGCTCTCGGTCTGATTAAACCAGCCGACAGTTGTATCGTTATCATGGGTGCCGGTATACACTACAAAATTTCGATTATAGTTAAAGGGCAAAAAGCCATTGGCATTATCTGAGCCAAACGCAAACTGCAACACCTTCATCCCCGGAAACTCAAACTTATCGCGCAGTTCTTCTACCTCGGGCGTAATCACCCCCAAATCTTCCGCCAAAATTGGTAACTCTCCAAGCTGCTGCTCTAGCACCTCAAAAAACTCCATCCCCGGTGCGGTGATCCAGGTACCATCGATCGCTGTCAGTTCGCCCTGAGGCACCGACCAATAAGCCTCAAACCCCCGAAAATGATCAATCCGAATGATATCTACTAACTTCAGCAAAGCTTTAAATCGCCCAATCCACCAAGCATACTGAGTTTTTTGCAAATGCTCCCAGTTGTACACCGGGTTGCCCCAAAGCTGGCCAGTCTCACTAAAATAATCTGGGGGCACTCCGGCCATCTGGGCTACTAAGCCAGTTTCGGCCTCAAGCTGGAAGCTCTCGGGGTTTGCCCACACATCGGCACTGTCGTGAGCCACATAGATCGGAATATCGCCAATAATTTTAATCCCGGCTTCATTGGCATATTCTTTTAGCTCTAGCCATTGACGCTGGAAGGCAAACTGTACAAACTGAAAGTAGTAGACTCGATCGATCAACAGCTCACTATAGCTGTCGATCGCCGCTGCTTTCCGCAGAGCGATGTCTTTTGGCCATTCATACCAGGGAGTATCTTGGCAGTGTTCATGGACGGCCATAAACAGGGCGTAATCTGGCAACCAAGCCGCTTCCCGCTCAATAAAAGCATGGAATTCTTGTTCTTGTGTGGCAGTACCCTGACTGCGAAAATTCCGACAGGCCGTATCTAAAATCTCAATTTTGGCTTCAATCACCCGATCGAAATCTACTTTATCTAATGGAAAATCTTTGAATTTCTCTAAATCCGCTGCTTTCACCCACCCTTCAGCCACCAATTTATCGGGGCTAATCAACAAAGGATTTCCGGCTAATGCAGAATAACACAGGTAGGGCGAATTTCCGTAACCGGTTGGCCCTAAAGGCAAGGTCTGCCAGTAGCTTTGCTTGGTGCGCTGCAAAAAGTCAATAAATTTATAGGCTCCATCGCCCAAGTCGCCTACTCCATAAGGACTCGGTAAGGAAGTAGGATGCAGCAATACACCAGCGGAACGGGGGAAGGACATAGAAAATTCTTGAAGGCAATCCCCCAAATGATATTACGGCAAGGTTTTTCATACAACTTTTAAATTGGAGGCCCAGCAATTCCAAATTCAAACAGGAGCAGGGGGCAGAGGCGTTCATTGTCGGTGACTGGGGAGCAACAGGGCGGAGACGCGGATGGTGTCTTGGATTGGATAAGCATTTTGGTTGGCCGGTGGGTGAATAAATCCACTATGGCTGGGGAACAATGCAAATTTCTTGCACTGTAATTTTTAATTCAGCAAAATGGCGTAGATAGATAAAGCATACTATGAGCTTGTGTGCAATTCAACTCAAAAATTTTCGTCGCTAACCATCCAGTTTAAAATGGCAAGCAGGTTATCAACAGGAGATAAGGAATATTCATTTGGATCGAGAAGCACTATATCTTGTTTCATTTGAAAAAAGTGCCATAGTGATCCACTGGTGACAATACCATATATATTTTTGATTGATTTGCCACGATTTTCGTTGAATTTTTTGGCTGCGACCATTTCGGCGATGCACTGACCCCAACCGTCTTTTAGGACTCCTTTTTTGGCTTCTACCAAAGCAATGATAGGAGCCTCAATTATTAGTTCGTTGCCGTTGCGACTAATTAGGAAGTCACAAATTCCGCTTAGTCCGAGTTCTCGATCGACTGTAAATTCTTCGCCAGAAAAGACACTAACCGAGTTGTTTTTTAAATACCTTAGCTCTAACAAAATGGGGGCGATGATGAATTCGGAGCGGGCTTTTTCTGACCCGGTAGTTTGAAAGGGCTTGCTTCTAATTATTGCTTGTTTTAAATATTCGCTGGGTGCGATCGGTTCTAAATCAGAAAAGAATGGCTCAGAGCTGATTTGCAATGAGAATTTATCTCTGACTTCTTCTAGGGTAAAGTTACTGTATGGCATAATTTTGGTTGCTCAATGCTTTATGGCATTAGTGGTTTAAAAGTGACAACTATAATATGCTCAACGCTTTACGGCATCAGTGTTTTAAAACGCATAAAAATGATACCACATATTAAAAAAACAAGTGCTCAACGCCTTACGGCATCAGTGGTTTAGAAGAGCGGGGCTAGACCCCTGACCTAGAGCAGTCTCGTAGACACTTTTGCAAGCACCTGCGATCGAACCCACAATCAACACCTCTAAACTTCTTTACAGCCATCTTATTATCTCCTCAAACCTTTACGTCTAAAGGTTTTGCAGCCTTGCAAGCACCTCTAGAGCGATCGCAACCCAGCAAACCATTAGTTCAAAGGCATCTCAGCCCATTTAGCAGCTCGATCAAACCACACAAGCAGAGGTACCTGCAAAAATTCTTACCCTGATTTTTTCATGCTCAACGCCTTGCGGCATCCCAAGATAATCAGTGGTTTATCAACTCACTGTTAAAGTAGGCTGTTTAGGAGTCCAAGTCCAAGCTTCATCTGGTGGATCTGTCGTTGGTTCCTCGATCGGCGCATACAGCAAACTCGTTGTTTGGCTATTATCCGATCAATCAATTCCCACCGTCAAACGATAAGAACCCTTCATCGGCTTACCCTTAGCATCCATCTGCACATACCATTTTGCCAAAGGTGGAGCAGTTAAGATGTCAATTCGATCGAACATTAAAAATAAAACCAAAATCTACTTGGTGCCCTAAATATCGGCTTCAATTCTAACCATCCAGTTTAAGACTGCTAACAGTTGTTCGATCGGCGACAAAGAATATTCATTTGGATCAAGAAGAACTGAATTTTCGTGCATTTGTAAGAACTGCCACAGAGATCCACTAGTCACAATGCCATATATGTAATCTATTGATGTTCCTTTGGCCTCATTAAATTTTCTGGCAGCGAACATTTCGGCTATACACTGACCCCAACCATCTTCTAACACGCCCTTTTTAGCTTCTACTAATGCCAAGATAGGTGCATTAACTTTAACCTGATCAGGCGATCGAGTAATTAAAAAATCGCAGACTCCATTTAAGCCCAGCTCTCTATCTACATTGAATTCTTTACCAGAGAAGATACTAATTTCATCATTCATTAGCCTTTTTAATTCCATCAGAATCGGGGCAATAATAAACTCAGAGCGGGCTTTTTCAGAACCAGCAACTCTGGCAACTGGCAAAGTTCTGGATAAAGTCTCTTGTAACCATTCACTAGGAAGCAAGGTCTTTAGTTCAGGGAGAAATGGCTTTGACTTAAATACCAATCCAAATTTATCTTCGACTTCATCAACGGTAAAGTTATTGTATGGCATAATTAGAAACCTCAAATCCAATGGCTTCGGCCAAAATAGCAGCACCTACACTATAGCGTAAAAATGTACTGTATTTAACAGCCTACTAACATTAGCAGACACAGTTTTAATAACTTCCCCATAATTAATTATTAGCCTAAATGTACCGGCAAAGTGAAGTGAAAGCTATTACCACGCGGAGATGAATCTACCCAAATTTGGCCAAAATGGGCGCGAATGATACTTTTGCACAGAGGCAAACCCAATCCATAGCCATCCTCCGACTCATCACGCCCCATCCGATAGTACCGCTGAAAAATCAAATCGTAATCACTAGCTGGAATTGCTGGGCCATTATCGATCACGCTAATCTGCACCTTTTGACTAGTACGATGCAACGCCACAACCTGAATCTTGCCGCCACTGGGAGTATATTTGCTAGCATTGTCCAACAAATTGATTAACACTTGGCGAATCCGATCGATGTCAGCATACACAGGGGGCAAATCTTGGGGAATATCAGTCAGAAGCTGCTGCTCCTTCTGGTGGAATGGCTCAATCAATTGTTGAATCACCGTACTCAACAAATCACTAATATTAAAACGGAGAGGAATAATTGGAATATCGACAACAGCGCCCTGGGATAAATGCAAAATATCCGAGACCAATCGATCAACAATCATGACCTGTTCTTTGGCGCGACTCACTAACTTCTGCATCAGCTCGGGCTGTAAATGAGTCGCCCGTAAATCGTTAGGGTCTCTGGCGATCGCCAGGGTATCGAGAGCCAAATTAGCTGCTGTCAGCGGGTTTCGTAGATCATGAGCCAAAATACTAATAGCCTGTTCTTTAAAGCGTAATTGCTCTTTTAAATCTTGCTGTTGTCGTCGCAGTCGAAACACCTCATCAGCTAACCGCACCATTTCTTGAATTTGGGTAATATCTGACACATTCTCGGGGATATTTTCAGAGCTAAGATCATCCTGAAGGTTATTTTCAGCTTCTTCGATCCAAGATGGCAGCCAGTTTTCTAGCTCAGAAATGATGTGATAACCCGAAAAGACTTGTCGTGGAGCTGGTGATAGTTTAATGAGAGTCGGCGTGGCTACTAGTTTGAAGTGCTCTGCTAAGGCGGGTTCTTGACTAACATCAATAATTTTCAACCCAGACTTCAGAGCATTCTTATCTAGGTAACTCAGTATTTTATAATATTCGGGTGTACTGCAATACCGATCATCTACAAACAGCAGGAGTTGTAAAGCGGTAGATAGATTAGATGCGTCGGAGAGTACCACCATTGCAGAACCGGTATTAGCGAGATGCCTTGTAAATCAAAGTTTTCAAATTCAGCAGAAGATCCTACAGAAATCAGCTTTGATTTTGGGGTGAAGTATCACAAAGTATAGTATTTAATTAGACCTTCTGAAAAGCCTAACGGTCAGAAACTGCCCCTAAACTGTCACACAGTATAATTACTCTCTTCTCCTTGGGCTGCTTGCCAACTACGCGCATCATAATACAAGTCTGCTAAAGAGATACTATCAACTGCTGCCTGCATCTTAGTTTGTAGCCTTTGCCACAGAGAGATCATCACCCAATCGGCAGCTAATGCTGATTCCCCTATTTCTAGCTCTTTAGGAGAGAGATTAGTGTTACCAACCGAATCTACCGAACGAGAGCGTACTGCATCGTTCGCGGAGCGTTCCCGGAGGGAAATCGCATCAGTAATTGCCGGATTAGCATCTTCGGTGATCGACTCCCCCACTGCCGCCAAAATATCACCCACAAAGATTTGTCCTGGCTTTTTGGCCAATCGATAGCCGCCTTGTGCCCCCCGCACCGATGCTACCAATCCAGCTTGGCGCATTGCAATTAGTAGCTTTTCTAAATAGGGAGCAGGTAAAGCCTGCCGTTGGGCGATCGACTGAACCGAAGTAGGGCCGTAACCGGGCTGTAAACTCAAGTCTAGCAGAGCTTTGACGCTGTAACGACCGCGTGTTGTTAATTTCACAAGTATCTAGTTTGAGGATAAAAAACTCTTAAGATAAGATATCCGCTAAGGTCGGTTATCATCTACAAACAGCTTCTATATATTAATATCACTTCGATGCAGTTTTTGGGGCAAGGAGTTTAAATTAAGCCAAAAAAATGACCCCAAAAAACTTTTTGCTAAAATCGCAAACAGAAAATTGTGATACTTTAGTGTAATATAGTCTCGTTAACTGGCAGTAACGATCTAGAGTTTGAAATTTGTCTGACGGAATCATCTGAGTGCATGTCAGCAGAGTCTTACTAAAGATGATCGAAATTGCCCACCAAGTAAACCTTACCCTCAACTTGTATTCAATGAATAAAAAGAAAGCTGCCGGTGCTGTAACCGCTATCCCCGTTCTCACTGGCGAAGAGCTATTACAAAAAGTCCGGGAATTGGGCAATATCAGTACTAAAGAGAAAGCTCGTCAGTGTGGCTATTCTACTGAAACCAAGAAAGGTGTTGAACGCGCTAATTTGATGAAATTCTACAATGCGCTGATCGATGCTGAAGGTATTCAGTTAGATGGCAAACAGAATCCTAATGGTCGTGGTGGTCGTGCACCGAGCAACAAAGTTACCGTCCAGTCCAACGGCAATATGTTAATTGGAGCTGCCTACACCAAGCGGATGGGCTTAAAAGAAGGCGATGCTTTTGAAATTACCCTGGGACGCAAGCATATTCGGTTGCGTCAAGTTGGTGGTGAAGATGAAGACGAAGATTAGTCTCTCAATCAATCGGCTCTTAGCCCGATTTGATGTTTATCCAGATGCATTCTAGTAATGGCTAAGCTGCAAGCCATACTGATATTTTCTCGATCGAGTACGCCCACAACTTCTGTGGGTGTTTCTTTGGTCACTACTGGCAGTTGATGCAAACCTCGGCCAGCCATTTTAGCCAGAGCAGTAGCCACAACTTCTTCTGGATAAGTATAAATAATTGGTTGACTGCAAATATCACTCAACAACCGGTTTTGGGGTAAAAGTTCAGGGGCAGACTCCGAAAAATTACTCAATGCCCTATTAATATCTTCGATCGTCACAATTCCAATTATTGACTGCTCGTCATCTACTACTAGAGCGCTGCGCACATTTTTTGCCAAGAACATTTGAGCTGTGGTCAATAGACTAGTGTTGGTTGGCAAACTAAACCAACTTTGGGTCATCACCTCGGACACTTGTAATCGATCGATCAACAAATTTTGGGGCTGTACACCTAAATCCAGTTGTTCTGGATTGAGGTTAGAATCCACCTGCGGATTTAAAGTGCTGTGGTTGAGATTTTTTACTGGATTTTTTACTGGCAGCGGAAATCGATCGACCAACCACATACTCAAACTTACACAAGCCATCAGTGGCAACACAATCCGATAATCACGAGTCAATTCAAACATTAACAAAATAGCAGTAAGCGGTGCCCGTGCAGTAGTGGCCAACATCGCCGCCATTCCCACCATGGCATAGGCCGGAGGAGCAGCGATCGCATCATCTAGCAGCGGAAAAATTAACACCAAAGATTTAGCGTAGAAGGTGCCCATACAAGCCCCCAAAAACATTGAAGGCGCAAATAGTCCGCCCACTAAGCCACTGCCTAAGCTCACTGCCGTCATGATTAGTTTGGCTAATACCAAAGACCCCAACAACGCCAAAGAAAAGCCCACATCCTGAAGCATCGCCTCGACGGTTTCATAACCAATGCCTAAAATTTGCGGGAATTTTAACGCCACCAGCCCGACCAATAAACCGCCAATCGCTGGGGTTACTCCGATCGGTAAGCTGGCCATCGGCGACCAATACTGCCCGCGAAAGAAATCTCGCGACCACTGGATCACCGTTCTCAAGCTATAAGAGAGTAAGCTAATACCGAGTCCCAAGCCCAAATATATAGGCAGCTCCCAAGCCGATCGCACCTCATAAACTGGCAACTTAAAAGCAGGCTGGGCACCAACTCCTATTTGCTCAATTAAAGAAGAACTCACTGCCGCCAATACCACCACACTGACAGCGGAAGTTTCTAGAGTATTAACCAGCACTACTTCTAAAGCAAAAAATACTCCGGCGATCGGGGAATTAAATCCGGCTGCCACCCCGGCTGCGGCCCCCGCCGCTAACAACAAACGTCGTCGCTCTTGGGACACCCGCATGATTTGACCCAACCACACCCCAAAATTTGCGCCGATTTCTACGCTCGGTCCTTCTGGTCCTAAAGAAGCCCCTGTGCCCAAAGAAACTGCGGCTGCCAGCATTTTAATAATCCCCCGACTGGGCTGCATTTGTTCACCGGTTTGGGTGGCATCCAACATTCCGGCCAAATTTTTTCCTAGATCTTTCCAGTACCAGCGCAATAAGCCCACGGCGATCCCACCCACTACGGGGATCATTACAATCCACAGCTCACGACTGCCCCCCAGCCAATCATCTAAGCTTTCAAAGGCCAGATCATGAATGCGCTCAATCAGCAGCCGAAAAACTACTACTGTCGCTCCCGTAAAGCTGCCGATCGCCAGTGCTAACAGCAGCGACAGCGTATTTCCTGATCCGGGTAAACGCTCACTCCAGCTTTTGGGAGACCAAGAGTTTAGCCCCTGCTGCCAGAGAGAATGCCAGGAAAAATCGGGACGGTTTGCAAACATGAACAGGTCAAAACTAATAATCCTTTCATCTTAATGTGGTTCCGGTTAGTGTGGTTCTGGTTAATGTGGTTTACGGACGAATCCGGACTTGACCAGCACAATGTAGCTCTCCTGCGGCCAAAACCAGCTCTCGCAAATTTACTTCATCCCCCAGGTCGATCGAATAAGATTCCACCGGCTGACCAGCTAGCTCACAGTCGATTGTTAAAGGAGCCAAATGAATAATTCTGCCCTCCCGCAGCGCGATCCCCGTGCAGATATTAATGGGCACCAAGCGATCACCCTCTTGGATTTCTCCTTGTAAGATCAATTTATCGGTATTGATCTTTACCTGCTGCCAAACCAGCGTTCGATCCCCCTCTGGCAAAGCAATTACCTGGGCAATCAACTGGTTCACCGCCCCAGATAGTAGCGGTGCAGTCAAAGACGATAACAAATCAGCATCGGCAATAGTGGCATCGATTTCTACTTCGATCGGCTGTAACACCCGCAGGGGCTTACCCCGCATTACCTGACGGAGATTGACTTCAATCTGATCGGCCAAGAGTTTAATTTTCTGTAAAGATATACCTCGATAGATAACGTTGGTGGCTAGGATAGAGATAGAGGGAATTGTCCCGGACAAGATCTGCCGATCTTTGGCCGCAATTTGGACATCTAAGCTGGCCACTTCGCTAACTTGGGTGCGCAGCCATGCCGCACAGGCTGGTGCTAGCAGAGAGCTAATAATGCCTTGGGGTTTAGAGCTTAAAGGCTGAGGATTCAAATTTCTACCTCTACATGGGAGAGAACCGATCTCTCATAGTAGCTGTTTTCCGGTAGTATCTTGGGAACTATAGTGACAGGTCGATCTGCCATGGCAGCTAGACTGCAAAAGATTTTATCTCAGTGGGGAGTCGCCTCCCGTCGTCGAGCCGAGGAGCTAATCCGCGCAGGGCGAGTTACAGTCAATGGTCGGATTGCCACCCTAGGTGACAGCGCCGATCCCGAAGTCGATCGAGTAGCGATCGATGGCCAGATACTACAAGCTCGTCCGCAGCGCTATTACTTCTTGCTAAATAAGCCCGCCGGAGTTGTTTCTACCTGCGATGATCCCCAGGGTCGATCCACGGTATTAGACTTACTGCCAGCCGATTTGCGTCAGGGCATTCATCCAGTTGGTCGGCTTGATACCGATTCTACCGGAGCACTGCTGCTGACTAACGATGGTCAATTTACCTGTTTGTTGACCCACCCCCGCCACCAGATTTCTAAAAAATACGAAGTTTGGGTAGCTGGCCATCCTAGCGATCAAACGCTGGATCGATGGGCGACCGGCATAGAGTTAGATGGCAAGGTAACTTTACCAGCTCAGGTCAAAGTACTGAGCGAGGATCAGCATAATACTCGATTGCAAATCCTATTGCGAGAAGGTAGAAATAGACAGATACGTAGGGTTGCTGAATTACTTGGTCATCCTGTGTTGAAACTAGATCGAACTGCGATCGGTGAAATTCCTCTTCATCTGCCTACAGCCAAATTGCTACGCGGTCAGTATCGATCTCTACTGGCAGCAGAAATAGCTTGGTTATCTACGATACTGAATTACCAAATAATCATTGACTAAATGAGAAAATCAAAATTTCTCGTCAAAAGTTGTGGTTCACCCTCTAAGATATTGTCTTAGCATCATCAACAATTTCACTCCTCAATTTTTTCGCACCGTCCCTTTTACTGCCAGACATTCCCTGGAAATACCCAGCACATGACAGACCATCGCCCTTCCGCAGAAAAAATTGCCACCCTCCAAAATATCGGCTGTAGCCTCCGCCAATTGCGCCAGGAGCATTCGCTCTCGATAGAAGAGGTAGCCGAAAGAACCAGAATTCAGCCCCGTCTATTACGCGCCCTAGAAGATGGGCAAACGGATATTTTACCCGAGCCGGTTTACATTCAAGGCATGATCAAAAAATATGGCGAGAGTTTGGGAGTTAACTCCCTAGAACTAGCCAAAAGTGTGCCTGCCGATCAAATGCAGATTGTGCCCCTTAAGAGTAACCGTTGGGATGGCTTTAATCGTCCCCAAATACGGCCAGTGCATCTCTACCTTTCCTATATTTTTATGCTGTTGGCGGCTATTAGCGCCCTCTCTCATTCTCTCAATAACTCCATTCAAAGTCTCGAAGCTGCTAATAAGCCTACCGATGCCAAGCTAGCCGCAGTTAAGAGCACGGAGACAGTAGCAGAGCAGCCCACCGTAGCTGCGGCGGTAAATGAACCTTTGGAACTAGAAGTTAGCGCCAAGAGCGCATCTTGGGTAAAGGTTGTGGTAGACGGCCAACCAGCTTTTGAAGGTCGGCTAAACCCTGGTAATGCCAAAACTTGGACAGCTAAGCGCGAATTGATTCTCACTACTGGCAATGCCGGTGGACTGGTGGTGACTAAAAATAACACCCAGCTTCCTGAGTTAGGTGCTCCCGGCGAAAAGCGCGAAGTAAAATTCCAATCGGAGAAATCCTAGAGCGAAAATTTGTTTTCCGCACCAAAAACTTTTACAATTTGTAAAGTAGACGGAAACAAATACTTTAGAGATACACATGCGGATTGCGATCGTTGGCGCTGGCTTAGCCGGTTTATCCACAGCAGTAGAGCTGGCGGATGCTGGACACCAAATAGAAATTTTTGAATCGCGTCCGTTTGTTGGCGGTAAAGTGGCCAGTTGGGTTGATCCTGATGGCAACCACATTGAGATGGGGCTGCATGTATTTTTTAACAATTACTTTAATCTCTTTGCCCTGATGAAAAAGATCGGGGCTTTTGAACATCTGCTACCCAAAGAGCATGTTCATAACTTTGTGAATAAAGGCGGCGAAGTTGGCCAGCTAGATTTCCGCTTCTTATTAGGAGCACCATTTCACGGACTCAAAGCTTTTTTTACCACTGGTCAGCTTACCTTTTTAGACAAGCTACAGAATGCTCTGGCTCTGGGCACTAGCCCGATCGTGGTGGGTTTACTGAATTACGAAAGCGGCATGAAAATGATTCGTGCCCTAGATAACATTAGCTTCGCTGACTGGTTCCGCCAGCACGGCGGTAATAATCACAGTCTGCGCCGCATGTGGGACCCGATTGCTCTGGCCTTAGGGTTTATAGACACCGAAAATATCTCGGCGCGGTGTATGTTGACCATCTTTATGATGTTCGCCGCCAAAACCGAAGCATCGAAACTGAACATGTTGGCTGGTTCTCCTCAAGAATACTTGCATGAACCAATCCTCAAATATCTGACCGATCGAGGCGTAAAAATTCATACTCGTCGCCAGTTACGAGAAATTAAATATGCTCATGATCAGATCAATGGCTTAGTAATTGCTGATGGCGATCGGCTAGAAACCATTACTGCCGATGCCTACGTCTGTGCTTTAGATGTTCCTGGCATCCAGCGCGTCATCCCCACAGCTTGGCGAGAGCAAAAATTCTTCGACAATATTTTTGAGCTAGATGCCGTCCCAGTAGCCACCGTCCAAATGCGCTTTGACGGTTGGGTAACAGAAATGAAGGATGCTCAGCAGCGTCAACAGCTTGAAAAAGCTGCTGGCTTAGATAATTTGCTGTATAGCGCCGACGTAGATTTTTCTTGCTTTGCTGACTTGGCTTTAACTAGCCCCTACGACTATTACAAAGAAGGTGAGGGATCGCTAATGCAGGTAGTGCTGACTCCCGGTGATAAGTTTATCCCCATGAGTAATGAAGAGATTGTGCAACACGCTCTCAAACAGGTCTTAGAACTATTTCCTTCGGCTCGGGAATTAAAAATGACCTGGTCAAGCGTGGTGAAATTAGCGCAATCCCTGTATCGAGAAAAGCCAGGGATGGACCTGTTCCGCCCCACTCAAGCTACGCCGATGCAGAATTTCTTTTTGGCTGGTAGCTATACGGCACAAGATTATATCGATAGTATGGAGGGAGCGACGCTCTCGGGTAAACAGGCGGCAGCGGCGATTTTGGCAGTAGCCGACAAATTGCAGCCTCTAGCTACCCTTGTTTAGACTACTTTAGTCTAGACTGCCCTAGTTGAATTCTCAGATCTTAATTGGCACAAAAAAATGGCTGAATGGCTAGAGCATAGCGTCCAAATTGAAGTAAACATCCCGATCGATCAGGCTTGGGATATGTGGTCTAATTTGGAACTGATGCCAACTTGGATGAAGTGGATTGATTCGGTAAAAATATTAGCCGATAATCCGGAACTATCCCGCTGGCGACTGGCCACAGGAGGCTTTGAGTTTACTTGGCTTTCTAAGATTATTAAAACTACTACTCACCAACTAATCCAATGGGAATCGGTGGATGGGTTACAAAATCGAGGGGCAATTCGCTTTTATGACCGGGGTACTAGCAGTATTGTAAAGCTCACGGTCGGCTATGCTGTTCCTGGTTTCTTGGCACTTTTAATGAACAATGATTTCATCCGCAAAGCTGTAGAGGGCACCCTACAAGCTGATATGGAAAGATTCAAAGAATATGCTCAACGTCCCCAATAATTGCAGTTTATCGGCGAAAAACAACAGGGAATTTTGACACCATTAGACACCCGTATTTTCATCGGTAGGGGCACAATGCATTGTGCCCCTACCGATGAAATTTTCGATTTCTTTATGTATTCTGGAATCCATGATCAATGGCTAACAGTCCGTATTTTGCATCGAGTTACATCATGCCTTTAAATAGACCCTGCGGACGGAATAACAGAGTTAGTACCATTACCAATAGTGCTATGGCTAATTTGAAATCGGCACCAACGATCGGAAACGATAGCTCTTGTACCAACCCAATCACAAAGGCTCCAGCAATCGCCCCATAAGGATTACCAATTCCCCCCAAAATTACTGCGGCAAACATCGGTAAGGTCAAATACCAGCCCATATTCAAACGCACTGCTTCTAGGCCATACAAACCACCAGCCAAAGCAGTCAACGCCCCCGTAATTACCCAAGTCCAAAGAACTACCTGCTGCACATTAATTCCAGTAACTTTTGCTAAATCAGGGTCATCCGCTACCGCTCGCATTGCTTTACCAATTTTGGTGTTTTGCAACAAGCAATGCAGCGCCACCATCGCCAATGTAGAAAGTACCAGCGTGATCACAGTGGATGTTTTGATGTTTAAACCAGCTAGCTGAATCGGCAGATCTAGCGGCAGGTCATATTTCTGCGGCTTAGTACTCCAAATAAAGGCAATGCCGTTGCGAATAAATAACCCTAAGCCGATCGAAGCAATCATGATGGTAGTGGTGTTTGCTCGCTTCTTGCGCATGGGCTGCCACAGCAGCTTATCGGAAAGCAGCATCGCCAAAATTGTCCCCACCATGCCAATGGCGATCGAGATCCACACGTTTACGCCCAGACTATTTACCACCCAGGCCAAATAGGCACCCAAGGTCATAAAATCGCCGTGGGCGAAATTAGAAAGACGTAAAATACCGTAGGTGAGAGTCAAGCCCACTGCCGCTGGAGCGATGATGCTGCCCAGGGCAATGCCGTTGATCAGGAGCTGTGGGTCCATGTGTTTGCCGATCGAAGTAGTAGATTGTTGCGACTGAAGAAATTTAACCACAAAGCGCACCTCAAAAAGTGTAGATCCAAGGTATTGGCAAAGTATTAGAGGTCAGCGATCGCCTATGGCGCAAGCAAAGCTATCGTGCAATAATCGAAATCCCCTAAATATCCGTGAGTTTTCATGCTGCTGCTCAAAAATCTCAGCTATCATCCACCTGCTGCCATGGCACCTATTTTGGGTGACGTGAATTTGAAGCTAGCCCCCCAACAGCTTGGTTTAGTGATCGGCTCCAGCGGTTCGGGGAAGAGTACTTTGCTAGAGCTGCTCTCTGGTCTGGCCAAGCCTACTAGTGGCAACATTATGTGGCGAGACCAAAATTTGGATTTAGAGAGCCTGCAACAGATGGCTGGTTTGGTTTTTCAGTTTCCAGAGCGACATTTTTGCACTAATACTATTTTGGAAGAATTGCGGCTCGGTCATCCGGCGATCAATAGTCCAGAAATTGGTCAGGCGTTGATGGATGTGGGTTTGGAGTCTTTGGCTTGGGATAAGTCGCCGAATGATTTGAGTGGTGGTCAGCAGCGGCGGCTGGCTTTGGCGGTGCAGTTAATTCGTCAGCCGCAAATTTTGTTGTTGGATGAGCCGACAGCGGGGTTAGACTGGTCGATGCGCCTGCAAGTGGTGAATTTGTTGGGGGAGCTGAAGAAAAAATGGACTTTGTTGGTGGTGACGCATGATGCTAGTGATTTGCAGGGGATTGCGGATTGTTGCTGGTCGATCGAGCATGGCAAGGTGTCGGTGGTAGGAAATAAGTAATGAATTCTTTGGAATTTGGGGATTTTTATGGATACTGATTTGATGGCGACTCAATTGCCTGTGATGTTGGAGGAATGGCAGTCTACGACTGGTTGGCAGCCGGGAGCTGCCCAATTGTTGCAGTTTCAGAATTTTTTTGATTTGGTGTGTTTGGCTAATAAGAGTTTGAATTTGACGCGGATTTTGGAGCCGGGGGATTTTTGGGAGAAGCATTTGTGGGATTCTTTGCAGCCGGTGTTGACCAAACCAGATTTACAGCGGGAATCTCAGGTGATTGATCTGGGGACTGGTGGAGGGTTTCCGGGGCTGCCGATCGCTATTGCTTATCCCGATTGGGCGGTGACAGTGATGGATTCTACGGCTAAGAAAATTAGCTTTATTGAATCAGGGCTGGCTACTTTGGAATTGACTAATGTAAAAACCGTGGTCGATCGGGCGGAGTCTTTGGCCAGAAATCCGCTCCATCGAGAGAGCTATCAACTGGCTACCATTCGGGCGGTGGCTGAAGCAGCGGTCTGTGCCGAGTATGCGGTGCCTTTTTTGGCGATCGGGGGCACGGCGATTTTATATCGGGGGCGGTGGAGCGAGGCAGAAACAGTGACTTTAACCGGTGCAGTGGAGCAGTTGGGGGCAAAGATTACCGAGATTGCGGCTTATACAACTCCTTTAAGCCAAGGTGAGCGCCACTGCATTTATATCCAAAAAGAACTGCCCACTTCCAGCAAATTTCCGCGAGCCGTTGGCACCCCTAGCCAAAAACCCCTGAGCCAGCGCACAACTATTGCAGCGCCGATTTTGCCCGGTTAATACTGGTGAATAGATACAATTGTTGACATTATTCGGTTGCTCCTAGGCAATCCCATATAAGATAGAAACGATTCCTGCAATCTACCCCGACTCTAAACCAGACATGTCTAGCCAGTCATCTACCCGTTACCTATGGGCTGCCGATCCTCAGGCCGCCTGGATTCCTGCCGATAAGCTAGTAGAAAATCGCTATCATGTCATGTCTCCCCAGCTCTGGCTGGATACCAAAAGCGCCGAGCGACCCGAAGCTCTGTGGCCATTGCCCGATCGAGCGCGTCCTTATGCTCACCTCAGCCGCTATCGACTGCACTTGCCTCAGCTTTATGGTTTTTGTTCTCTAGGTAGAGCGGGTAATGCGGTAGAAATTCCGCTGTTGGACAACGTGCCGATCGATGTCAATGGTGCTTTGTTACCGGCCTTAAGCGAAGTGTGGCCAGCAGGTACCGCGCTGCAACAAATCCACTGGCTCTGGCAAATTGTGAATCTGTGGCAGCCGTTGGTAGATACTGGCGTGGGTTATAGCCTGTTAGATGGCAAAAATATTCGAGTGCAAGATTGGCGAATTCGGCTCTGTGAACTGTTGCCCGACGCTGTTAACCCCGCTGGGCGCAGTAATGTAATTGGTTTGGCTGGTCTGTGGCAAGCTTTGGTTCCCCAAGCTCAACCAGCCGTAATTGAGGCGATCGAGCCACTAATGGAACAAATGCAGGTAGGCAAAATTGCCGTGGCCGATTTGGCTTTGGCGATTAACGATTGTCTGTTGGCTCAGGCTGCCGCTCTGCCTTTGACCGTCACGATTGCTGGTGGCACCGATCCAGGCCACGATCGGCACAACGAAGACAGCTACTATCCCTCGATCGAAGATGGGGGGCAGCCACTCAGTAATTACTTGGGCATTGTTTGCGATGGAGTAGCCGGTCATGAGGGCGGTGAAGTGGCTAGTCAAATGGCAGTGCAGTCTTTACAGCTCCAGATGCAGGTATTTTTGCAAGATATTGTGCAAGAAACCGAAATATTGGCTCCGAATCAGGCGATCGAGCATATTCAAGCAGTTTTGCGGGTAGTTAATAACTTAATTTCTAGCCAAAACGACGAGCAAAACCGCGAAAGTCGGCGCAGAATGGCCACTACCATGGTGATGGCCTTGCAGCTACCCCAACAAATACGACAAGAACATGGGGTTGGTAATTCTCACGAAATATATATTGCCCATGTGGGAGATAGTCGTGCTTACTGGATTACTCGGAACTCCTGCCAATTATTGACCGTGGATGATGACGTAGCTCAGCGGGAAGTGCAGCGCGGTAAAAGTATGCCCTGGCAGGCCGCTGGCCGCATCGATGCCGGGTCTTTGACCCAGGCTTTGGGTATGAAAAATAGCGCCAACTTACAGCCGATGGTGCAGCGACTAATGGCGATCGAAGATGGCGTATTATTACTCTGCTCTGACGGTTTGAGCGATCGGCGGTTGGTAGAAAGATCTTGGTCAGACTATGTGCCCTTGATTTTAGATGGGGAGCTGCCCTTAGATATGGCTGTCACTGAATGGATCGAGCAAGCCCGCATTGATAATGGTCATGACAATACCTCTTTGGTATTGATGCACTACAACGTCACGCCACCCACCATAAAAGAAGCAGAGCCGATCGAGCCAGAGATTATTAATAAACCCTGGTGGCTGCAAAAAATTATCCAAAATTTCTTGTTGATCGAAATCATCGCCGGAGTTTTGGTGCTATTGATTGTGGGTGGTTACTTTCTACGGCACAATCCCTTTCAAAAACGTTCGCAACTACCGCCAACTCCTACGATTAGTCCAGCTAACCCGCCGAATCCTGTCACTATTCCCAACCCCTAAACATGCGTCAATCGACCCTCCATCAGCTCAAGGTTTTTGAAACCGTCGCTCGACTAAGTAGCATCACCAGAGCAGCGGAGGAGCTATCTCTCACTCAGCCTACAGTTTCGATGCAGGTCAAACAGTTAGCCAAAAACATTGGGACTCCACTGTTTGAGCAGGTTGGTAAAAAGCTTTATCTCACAGCGGCTGGTCAAGAGCTAGCTACCACCTGTCAAGAGATTTTTGAGCAGCTCTCGCAGTTTGAAATGAAAGTCGCCGATTTACAGGGAATGAAGCGAGGACGGCTGCGCTTAGCGACGATTACTACTACCAAGTATTTTATTCCTCGGGCATTAGCTCCTTTTTGTAAGCTATATCCCGGCATTGATGTCACGCTCGAAATTACTAATCATGAGCGAATTATCAGCCGGATGAGCGAAAACCTGGATGATTTATACATCCTCAGCCAGGTGCCAGAAGGACAAGACACCACTTCGAGCGTCTTTTTGGTGAATCCTTTGGTGGTGATGGCTCCCAAAGATCATCCCTTAGCTGGACAAAAAAATATCCCGATTACCGCTCTACAGGGAGAAGCTTTTGTGATGCGGGAAGCTGGTTCTGGTACCAGAAAAGCGGTAGAGCATTTATTTGAGGAGCATCAAGTTTCGGTACGGGTGCGGCTAGAGTTGGGCAGCAACGAAGCCATCAAGCAGGCGATCGCCTGTGGATTGGGGTTATCGGTGCTCTCTCGCCATACTTTTGGCCCCGAGTCGATCGCCCTGGGCTTGACTATTTTAGACGTACAGCATTTTCCGATCGATCGTCACTGGTATATTGTCTACCCCAATGGCAAGCAGCTCTCGATCGTCGCTGATACCTTTCGGCAGTTTTTACACGAAGAAAGCAACAAGCTGGTTGGTTCTATTTTTGAGTTGTCTCCTGCGGTACTTCCTGCAAAGGAAATTTTGGAGTAGTGCCAGGAGAAGTTACATTAACTGGGGTTTTGCGGGCAGGTGGATTGGCCAGCGGGGTAGATTTTTGAGAATTCAAAGAAACGTTACTACCTCTATCTAAGTACTCCAAAATCCCTTGGGCAATGGCATCGGCCATGCGCTCACGGTATTTTTCATCAGCTAATTTCACTGATTCGGTGGGGCTAGTCAAATAACCAACTTCCACTAAAATTGCCGGAATTTCTGATTTGCGCAGCACCAAAAAGCGCGCGCTCCGCACTCCCCGATCGAGCAATGGCTCATCGCGATCTGCACCCAGTACACCAATAATATTGCTGTGGACAATGCTGGCCAATTCTAAACCACGATGATAGTGGTAAGTCTCTAAACCATTTACATCTGGCCGGTTATCGATCGAGTTGGCATGGATGCTGACAAAAATGTTGGCTCCGGCTCTGCGAGCCATTACCACTCGCTCATCAAGACCAACAAAGTAATCGCTATCGCGGGTTAGCTGGGTGGCCACACCTTTTTCTTCCAGAATCTTGGCTACCCGTAAAGAGATCGGCAAAATTACATCTACTTCTCGTAATCCATCCAGACCGATCGCCCCAGGGTCTTTGCCGCCGTGACCCGGATCAATGGTTACTAAGATTTTTTCAGATTTTTGACCCACTAACTTGGTGCTAGCTTGGGAATTGGCATTTTCGGCAGTGCCGGGTTGTAATAGTGCGCTGGCTGGTGCTGCTAAAGGAGAAAGAATTGCCGCCAGACTACAAAACAAGACCCATGATTTGGGCAGTGAGTGAACCATTAAATTTAGTAATGAAGGACAGTTGTTGCCCGCACTTGAAGAATATAGTCAAACCTGACCAAATCGCGTGCCGGTAGATTGCCAAGTGATGCCTTACAGATTTTACACACTTATCTGATATTTTGATTTACTCAGAGCAAACTTGGTTCCCCGTTTGTAAGAATAAATTGGCGAATTGCCTGTAACTCTTCCAAAACGATCGTATGCCCCATGTCAATCTCTTGATATTCTACCCTTGCTCCCCATGTTACTAACGCACTACGTGTTCGCCAAGCCTGTTCAATGGGGACTACCTCGTCTTGACGGCCATGCAAGATTGCGATCGGGGGACAAACCTGGGGGGCAGCAATTTCTGGATGCAGATAGCCGCTCATGATAATTAAACCGGCTAAAGGTAAGTTTAGACCCACTTCTAGGGTCATGGCTCCGCCCTGAGAAAAGCCCAATAGCCAAGTTTTGGCTAAAGGCACACCGGTTTGCTGGGGTAGATCTTGAATCCAAGCAAGTAATGCTTCTCGACTAGTGGCTAATTCTTGGCGGCTAGTATCAGTCAATTCACCAGCACCGGTAAAGGAATACCACATTTTGCCAGTAGGCGTAAGCTGATGGTCAAAAAGTCCGTTGGGGAGTAAATATTGGTGAGTGGGCAGCCGGAAGTAGGGTATCAATGGTTCTAGATCTTGCTGATTTGCTCCCCAGCCGTGGAGTAATACAATGTTGCCCAAGGGCTGTGCTGAATCGAGAGCTGGAACAGTGATAACGTCTAAAGCCATGAGATTAGGATAGTAGATTGATTTTAAAGAAACTTAATAAAAGCTTTTCACAATTCATCATAAGCTGAGATTATGCTGGGATTATCCTTGCGGCATTATTATTCAAAATATTTTTATCATGACCTCCAATTTATCAACCAAGCTGAGAGAAGGTACCAAGAAATCCCATAGCATGGCTGAAGGCACCGGCTTTATTGCCTGTTTCCTGAAGGGCACTGTGGAAAAGAATTCTTACCGCAAACTGGTAGCTAACTTGTACTTTGTATATGCAGCGATGGAAGAAGAAATGGTGAAACACCAACACCATCCGGCGCTGTCCAAACTATTTTTCCCCGAACTCGATCGCAAGCTTAGTCTGGAGCAAGACCTAAGCTATTATTTTGGGTCGAACTGGAAAGACCAAGTTGCACCTTCAGCAGCGACGAAAGAATATGTTGCCCGTATTCATCAAGTTGCTGATCAAGACCCCGAGCTATTAATTGCTCATCTTTACACCCGCTATATGGGTGACTTATCTGGTGGTCAAATCTTGAAAAAGATTGCCCAAAACGCGATGAACTTAAGCGATGGCCAAGGCACTTCGTTTTATGAGTTCGATCGAATTTCTGATGAAAAGGTTTTTAAGGCCAACTACCGTCAGGCAATGGATAATCTGCCGATCGATGAAGCGAAGGCCGACCTGATTGTAGATGAAGCTAACGATGCTTTTGGCAAGAATATGATTATGTTTAAGGAGCTAGAAGGCAATCTGATCAAAGCGATCGGCGTGCAGCTCTTCAATATGCTCACCCGCAAGCGCAGCAAAGGCAGCACTGAGCTGGTCACTGCTGAATAGTAAACATGGTTTAAAGCATATTTGGCGCGTCGATCGACGCGCTTTTTTCTTCAGTACTTTGGTGAACTATGAAAATCAAAAAATGGTGGACTTTTGTTCTGACGGCTCTGAGCTTGCTCTTGCTGGTATTGGGTTTGAATGCCTGTTTTGCTGCTGGAGATGCTAAAACAGCCCAGTCTACGACTTCCTTATTAGCCAAGGCGGCAGCTCCAGGCTTTGGTCTGCCGATCGACTGTAAGCTGGGCAAAGATTGTTTTGTGATGCACTATGTCGATCGCGACCCCAGCAAAGAAGCTGTAGATTTTGGCTGTGGTCGCCAAACCTATGATGGTCACAATGGCACCGATTTTGGCATTGCCAATTTACAAAGAATGAATGCTGGAGTCTCAGTGATTGCCGTAGCCGATGGCAAGGTATTACGGGGACGAGATGGAGTAGCAGATGTTTTGATTGCTAATCAGGCCGAGAAGGCTGCTGTGCAGGGCACCGAATGCGGCAATGGATTAGTAATAGATCATGGCAATGGTTGGACTGCTCAGTATTGTCATTTACGCAAAGGCAGTGTGGTCGTTAAACCGGGCACTCCAGTCAAAAAAGGAATGGTTTTGGGTTTGGTGGGTGCTTCGGGGCTGGCTTCGTTTCCCCATGTGCATTTGACGGTGCGCTATCAAGATAAAGTGGTAGATCCATTTGTGGGAGTAAATGAGAGCAAGAGCTGCGCCATTGCTCGTAATCCGCTCTGGTCGATGCCGGTTGGCTATGTGCCCACTGGTTTAGTAAGTGCGGGGTTTGCTCCTCAGCCACCTAGTGATTTGGAGGTATGGCAAGGTAAATACGAAAACCCCACTATTGCTAACGGTTCTCCGGCGGTGATTTTTTGGGTGCATAGTTATGGGGTGCTAACAGGTGATCAAGAGCGATTGCAGCTATTTAATCCTCAAGGAGAACTAGTGGTAGATAACCAAAAAGTGATTAATGATCCAGCGCGTAGCTATATTAGCTATGGTGGTAAGCGCAAGTTTACCGCTGGTAAATGGCGAGGAAAATATCAAGTCACCAGAAATAATCAAGTAGTTATCCAGGCCGATCGAGAAATTTTGGTGCGGTAAGTGGTTAAGCTATGGCTAGGCGTTGGTTGTCAGCAAGGAGTTAGCAGCGAGTCGATCGAATCTGCTATTTTCCAAACCCTGGCTCTCCAAAATCTCCAGATTAGTGATGTAATTGGGGTGGCTTCGATCGATCGCAAGGCCCAAGAACCCGGACTTGTGGCAGTCTGTGCCAGGTACCATTGGCAATTCCAAACCTATAGTGCCGCTGAATTAAATAATATTCAGATCCCGCAACCATCCAACACCGTAGCTCAATTAGTAGGAACCAATAGCGTGGCTGAGGCCGCTGCCATGTTAGCTAGCGGCCAAGAACTATTAGTGAGGAAGCAAATATATTCGATCGTCCTTATCGCAGGTTGCGGACAAGTTTGGTCTAGTACAAGGCAAGGCTCCGAGGTCGCCTCGGAGCAAACCTTTGCCGCACGTGAGGTTGCCTCAGACCCGTGCGTGGCAGGTCGCGAAGCTATCGGCGGTAAGTTTATTACAGTGGCGATCGCTCCCATGAACCCAACAAACGGTGTTCCCTGAGCGGAGTCGAACGGAAACACCTTTGAACTTCCATCTCATCCAAGCAAACCCGCAAAAGCCAATGATATCAAGAGTTTCACAATGACCAAAATTCTAGATAGCACCCAATCCTACACCTTCAGCAAGATATTTGATCTGCGGATTTCAGCAGATGATTTAGCCGCAGAATTTGGATATACCTTAACTCGTAAAAGACTAACACTGCCCACCTACACCGGAAATCTGGAGCAGCTCGATGCCTTACAAGCCAGAATCGAGCGAGTCTTGCCCTATGTAGACTTAGCCAACGAAATGTCTCGGCGGGAAGTATTGATCTCTCAAGTAGTCTTAGAGCTGGTTCACTACACCAAAGCCCAACTCAAAATCGAATACTCGATCAAAGTCACTAATCACTTACAGGGATATCTAGATTACTTACTGCGTAGTCACACTGAGCTATTGGTCATCGAAGCCAAGCATCAAGATCTGGATTATGGCTTTACCCAGCTAGCTGCCGAAATGATTGCTCTCGATCAGTGGGATCGTACTCCTGACCAACCAACTCTCTTGGGTGCTGTCACCACGGGTAAAGTCTGGGAGTTTGGTTTGTTGCATCGTGCCACTAAGCACATCGAGCAAGGTCTAGACAGCTATCGTGTCCCAGATGATTTAGATCCGCTCATGCGTATTTTGGTGCAGGCTCTGTCTTGACGTTCGATCGCGCAGCGTTTACTTTGAGATCGATAGGAGCAAGAACATATAAAGAATTAGATGAAGCTATTAAAGCAGCATATTCACAAATATCAATTGAAAATACTCGGAACTGGTATGCTCATGGATGCTATTGCAATTCACCTTTTGAAAGTGTCTCAGGCAGTTAAAGCGCATAAATGCACTAGTCAATCTGATTAATTCACTTTACCCGAGACAGAACCGCTATACTCACATCTAAACCTTTTTTTTGCTCATGCTTTATTATTACACCGACCTGTCAAGGGATCTTAATTTTCATTCACTAATGAAAGCAAGAGTTTTTGAGGACGTGCTTCTAGAATGTGGTGATATCGATCAGGGTAGTTCTTAAAGCAGTGGCGTTCGTACTCATACCAATTCATCTCGGCTTTTTCTAGGTTACAGGCTCGACAAATTACCCAGAAGTTTTGAAAGTTCATGGATAGCCAAGGATACTGAGCACGGGGCATTTTGTGGTCAATATTTTTACCACCTCTTAAATAATGAGCATCACCACAAACCGGACAAGTTGGAGTTGAATGATCTGCTACCCATTTTTTACTTATTGGTGTAGAACCTAATTCTGGATCTGCTTGGACATATCGCCAATTGTCATATTTTCGGTAGTCTTCAAGGTCTGCACTAGTTAGTCGATGATATCTTTTGCGACCAATTTTATCGACCATCTCGAAGAGTGTTTTTAAATCGGCATTTTTTAGGTCTTGTTCAATCATGATAAGTTCAAAGAAGATAGGCTAATTGGTGTAATAAGTTTTTTGTTGTTTGGATTTTTGCCATGTCTTTGGGGAGCAATTGTGGCTAAAGTTGATTATTTCTGGTTCGTTATCAGGAAAAATTTGATCAATTATCTCAGAGATCTGTTCAGCTTCAGAAGCCATTGCTACTTGAAATGCTTGAATTCCTTCAGGATCTTGATACTTTTTACCAATTCGATCAACTTCTAGAAATAGATCTTCTAAGTTCCATTCTTTGAATTCTTTCAGGCTCTGAATTTTGTCAGACAAAGCAATAACATTATCCCAACCTACATTGTGATAGCCATTTGCTCTCAGCCAATCACAATCAGTCTGGGGTAAATGACCTTGCTTATTACGGTTGTCTTCTTGTAACTCTTTGTATCCCAGTCCTTTGTAACTTTTAACTTTGCTATTTTTCATATTTAACCTCAACCCAGTAAAGATTGGTAGATTTTAGCCAAAACCTTTTTTATTTCGCTCTCCTCACTCCTCAAAATGTCTTTGACATTTTTGGATAAATTGAGTCGAATAGCATCTACCAGATCTGTTAGGCGCTTATTATCTTTCTTTAACTCATGGTTAACTTTAACAAGTTCATTATTACTAGCATCAAGCTGTTTGACTTTTGAACTCAGTTGTAATTTCTGTTCTTCTAAGGTCTTAACCTGTTTCACTAACTGTTGCCGTTCTGATGGCACGGTGGTTTTGAGTTTGCTCAATTGTGAATTTTTTTTCTGTAGCTCCTCGCGCTCCTTCTCCAAGTCTTTTAAACGCCTGTTATCCTGCCTTAGCTCATTATTAACTTTAACAAGTTCATTATTACTAGCATCAAGCTGTTTGACTTTTGAACTCAGTTGTAATTTCTGTTCTTCTAAAGTTCCAACCTGCTCCACTACTCGTTGATGTTCTGATGACACAGCGGCTTTAAGATTGCTTGGTTGTGAATTTTTTTTCTGTAGCTCTTCGTACTCTTGCTGAAGTTGAATAGCTTTTTTCTCGGCATTGCTGCGCTGACGACCATAAAGAGCATTATTTTTACCTAAAGCACTATTCTTGTCTGCATAAGCAGCAAGTATTTTCTCCAAGCTTACGTTACCTTGAGAAAGCATACTCAGAAGTTGCCGACATTCATCTGCTGTTAGCTCTTCGCTAATATTTTTGTTGATTTTGTACCTATCTTTGAGTACTGTCTGAAGCTCACTCTTTGAGTTTTTGGTCAGGGCAGGCATGGCTAAGATCAGGAATATGTTTATGAAACACATTTCTAGCAGTACTGAAGCTTATCCGGATTATTTACTTAACGAACTGACCATACCTACCACATTTTACTCAAACCCAACACAAAACCGGGCAGCACCTCATTACAATCGATCGAACTTGGAGCCTCCAGCACTTCTACCTCTTGCCCCGATCGGTAAATCTCCAACTGTTTGTTCTTTGGGTTAATCAGCAAACCCAGCTTTACTCCCAACCTTTGATACTCCTTCATCTTGTCCTGCAATGGCTGCAAATTATCTGTAGCAGAACGCAATTCAATTAAAAAATCAGGAACTACCGGGATGAATCCCACAATTTTCACCCCCTCTAGCCGCGATTTCTCAATCCAAGAAACATCTGGTGCGGGCTTGCCGCCGCCCAACGCTGTAAAATCATACCCACCCGATGAATCAAATACCCGGCCTAAATTAGTCTGCCGATTCCAAATAATTACATCAGCAACTAAATCACCATTTTTTTCACTACTTTCACCACCAGCAGGAGCCATAACAATCAATTCTTTATTGGGGGTCAACTCTAAACGCAAATCAGGATTATTGGCACAGAGCCGATCGAACTGCTCTGGTGTGACAGTCAAAGCCGTATTTCTGACATCCAGCAGCAATGGCTGAGTATCTGTGTCAGTGGACTGAGTAGGAGCTACAGCAACTATCATAAAACCTCTAAACATCTCCAGAGTCAAGGCTGTGTGTTATTTTAACACAGCACTTAATTTGTTTCAGACGCAAGTAACAAACCAAAATTGGTATTAAAAACTTCTAATCGACAAAAAAGCCGCTGAGTTCAGCGGCTGGTGATTACTCAAAGTTGCTAGTGGGTGATTTCGACTTTGACGATTTTGTCTTTGTCTTCAACCAATTTGGGCAAGGTTAGTTGTAAGACTCCTTGCTCATACTTGGCAATCACTTGATCGTGCTGGACTTTTTCTGGCAGCGAGATAATTCGTTGAAATTTGCCGTAGCGGAGTTCCGATCGATTGCTAATTTCGCCTTCGGTTTCTTTGGCCGATCGCTCACCAATAATAGTGATAGTTTTGGCAGTAGCTTGCACATCGATGTAAGCGGGGTCTACACCAGGGAGGTCTAAATAGATAATAATATTTCGATCGGTTACGATCATTTCCGCCGCAGGAGTAAAGCCTAAATGTTGAGAATCTGCACCTTCACATAGCCATTCCATCTGTTGCTGTAAAACGTTCAGATCGTGGAGTGGTGCCCATTTAATAACTGTCATATTTTTGACCCTTGAAATATAGTTAGTGGGGTCGAAAACTTTATTTCTTCGACTTGTTAATAGGCTAACAAGGTGATCAGAGTTAAATTGTTCGGTTGCTTGGTATATCTTGGTTCCTATTCCCGTACCGGAGTTGGTTGCTCAGATTTCTCAAATGTTGTTGGTTGGGTACTAGTCTGCATTGCGGCCATCCGCTCACTTACCCAATGACGAATTTTTTTGCTCCAAGAGCTGGCTAGGGGCGGAACCTGATTAGTAACTTGTTTTATTTTTATTGAGGTGGTGTGCCATAGTTTTTGTCCGATCGCTTTTAAGTCTATGGCTTTTTCACTGGTGGCTGGGGGCAAAGATAGGGAGTCTGCTGGGGCGATCACTTCGCCAGAGGTGATTTGATCGGGAGATTTTGTAGCTACTGGTTTGGATGATAAAACGGTGGGTGTTGGAATTGGAGTTGTTTTTGTGGCTGTTGATGGGGCGATGGCTTCGGCTGTATTTTCAGCCGCCGCAGGTGAATCGATCGTCTGGGGGGAAGTTGCTACAATTGGTTGCTGTGTTTTTGTAGCGGGAGGATTAGAGCTGGTTGGTGGAGGTTGGATTGGAGGCAGCAGGGCGATTGCTGGGGAAGATATTTTGGGCGGCAGGTTGGGAGAATTGGCCGCGATTTCTTTTCGCTCTGGATTATTTATTGCTGGTGGCAGGCTCAGCCTGAGATCGCTTGTGCCTTTGGCGGTAGCTTGAGGTGTTACTGGTAAAGGCGATAGCTTTGAAACAAGATTTCTTGGATTGTTTTGCGCTCCCGAATTACCATAGATGCCGGGATTGCTCTGCGCTCCCGAATTGCCATAGGTGCCGGGATTGTTCTGCGCTCCTGAATTGCCATAGGTGCCGGGATTGTTCTGCGCTCCTGAATTGCCATAGGTGCCAGGATTGTTCTGCGCTCCTGAATTACCGTAGATATTGGGATTATTCTGCGCTCCCGAATTGCCATAGACATTGGGATTATTCTGCGCTCCCAAATTACCGTAGACATTG
>JAAFHZ010000036.1 GCA_013297675.1 Synechococcales cyanobacterium bin59.metabat.ball.084
TTGACAGAGTCTGTTCAAGCAGCTCGTCTTGGTACGAAATATCCATCACTAATTCCCACTGTTGAGAGTGATTTGACTCCAACCACCAGAACTCTACTTCTTCCGTAGACTATCGGACACTTACGGGAAAACTCGCCATCGATCGGTAATTAATAAATATCAACCAATTTAGCAGCCTTGTTTTCAGGCAACTGAGAAGCCTGCTCCTCCCGCAACGCCGCACTCAATTCATCAGCGAAAGCCAACAATCCCTTAAAAGGATCACCATAATGCTCCCTATAAGCTCTACGCTCTGCTGCCTCATGAATAGCCGCAGCTTTTCTTTGCCATACTTACTTGGGTTTTTGTTTTGCAAATAACTTCATTACTCAGACCTACTATGTTTATTTGTCACCAAGGCACTGCTAATCTATCAGTTTTTGAGATTTTGTTCTACTTGGAAATTTTTTTACTTTTGGTTTTCAAGGGCTTTTCTGTTGGGTTTTGAGGTTGATCTGTTTTCCAGCTTGATGCTATTTGGAATATAGCGAAGCTGCACAGTGCCGAAATTACCGCTGTGGCTGTGATTACAATAGCAATTTGTTTCCAGTCTAGGTAGCTAATGTTGTTAATAGATTTTTTCTTGTTTGCTTCGATCACCAAAGATGTCAGTGAATCGATCGCTTTTCGTGAATTTTGCTGCTCAGACTTTAGTTCCTTGCCTGTATTATCTTTTTCTAGGTATTGATATATTTTGATCATTCCTTTACCTAGCAAATTCACCTCTTGTTTGAGGGCTTCGATCGCTTCTCTGGAATTCAACTCTTGTTGCTCATATAAAATATTAACTACCTCAATAAAGCCTCCTGTTAGTTCTTCAAGACTTTGCTGGTGTTGATCGAGTTTTGAAGAAATTACTGACATGTTAAGCTCAGAAGACTTTTCAATTACAAGTGGTAGTTCCGTTTGATAATAAGAATTTGTGTTGTCAAACGAATCCTTAATAACTTCTGGATTATTCAAAGAACTTGCCATTTATAGATACCCCATAAATTTATTAATTACGAACTCTAAACTATTCTAATTTATATCTGAGTAACGGCTTGTTAAGTACAAGAGCATCAGCGGCAGCCTGTTCCAGAGATTTCACCCACTCTTTAGCTACTGGATAAGTTTCATAATCACTTGCTACCATGTTAGGTAAGCTTGCCGCTAAATCTCTTGCTATTTCTAAGTATATTTTAGACACTTTCTGGCGTTTATCAACTATTTTGCTAATATCGATTTCTTTAGCAGAAGATTTTTCTTTGGATCTGTGCTCATTCTGTTCAATATCATCAATTAGTTTATTTAACCTTGTTCCATTATTACGGAGACTGGTTCTTACATTGGCATCTATTGCATAGCTATTAAGAACATCCAGAGTTGTTGGACTTTTAGGGGGGAAAGCTGTGTTTAAAACATGGACAACGATTGGAGTAGTAACACATGCAGTTATACATACAATAGTAATTGAAGTTTGGTTGAAAAACTTGTTCATTTTAGCTAATTTTATAGTAACAAAGAGTATTTTTGATAAAAAACCTGGTCTAATTGAGATAAAATATTTGCCATATACAGAAAATTCATATGAGTTTGCAAATCGCATATCTCGTTAACTTGATTTTTGTGTAAAACTCCTGCCTAGCCAAGATCTAGTTACAGATTAGCATATTTTTTAATAGGCACAAATTTTAACGAATTTGCATAATTTCAAAAAAGTATAACAATCCTTAGCTTCATGCAAAATTGTATCTTATACATACAACAGATATCATTTAGGGTTGTTATACCTCAATTCAATTTGTTAATGCTATCTAAAGCTGACGTTCTGAAGATTTTTGATTTTGGATATTGTTTGACATGTTCTTGTCATATTCTCCTTGGGCTACTTTGTCCGAAAATTTCTCGATGTCATTAAGCTCATTAGGGTTTAATCCGTTTGCTATCATAAGTTTTGCAAGCTCCTGATTAGTTTTATTTCTTTCTGAATCACTAGGGCTATCGTGAGAATTAATAGTTGCTGGGATTTCCTGACTATCTACTGAATCATTAGAACTGCTGTAACGCGGACTTGCCGCAATATTAGTTGATTGATCAAGACTACTAAGTTGCAAGTCTTTTATCACATTCATTTTGGTACCGTTGAGTATAGAAGCACGAGAGTTTTTCAATGCATCACTAAAATCCTTAACGGCTGAACCTGTGCGCACATTTGGCAAAACGTTATCAACCAATTCAGCTAACTTGGTATAAGATTGTGCTAAATCTTTCCTGAGAATTGCCCCAACACTTGTGTTTCCCTTTGCTTCAAGATCGTTAATTCTATTAATTTGCTTGTTAATATCTTGAAGCCTACGAGCAAAATCTTGCTTTTGTGACGTACTCATTGCATTGCTTAAATCTCTTGCGAGGTCTCCACTACGCATTTGCCTATCCAGCTCTCTGGTCGCGCCCCAAACTATCATGCCTGATATCACTCCTCCTGCGATGCCTATTCCCAATGCCGTAGCAGCACTGGCTCCACCGGCTGCTGCCCCAGTACCGGCTGCCGCACCAATAACAACTGGTATTAAGAGTATGAGAGGAAATGCGGCTTGTTTATCTGGAGTATTTGGAACTGTGGTGTTGTCAATAATATTGCTAGTCATGGTATTTTATTCCTGGTTGTTTTTGATTACTTACTTTGAGAAAATCAGAACGAGATGACTCAATTCAACTCGGTTACTCACTGTGCAAGTTTTTTTTGATTTCAGAAAGGATATCATATTTCAATTCGATATGCTTTGATGATTCACTTGGAATAATATTTTCTAATGCACTAATTCTAGAATTAATGCCTTCTTCATCAATAATAGTATGCTTTTTCTGCTGTTTTAACTTCGTTGTAACTAAATTAAAATGCTTTTCCCCATATGCTCGACGCTGCATTTCACCATCACCCACTTTCACTTTTAACTTTACTGGAATACTTGCTTCCTTGGCATTAGCATAAGCTGGATTGATAAAGATACAGCTTCCTGCTGGCAACTTCAAAAACTCCTCTGGTGAAAAGATTTTTTTGGTTTTATCTTGGTCGGAAGTGCTAAAGCTACCGCCATCCTTGCTATTAGATCGACTCTTTTGCCGATAATGCACTTCCTCATCTCCTAAATAATCCGAAAAGTACTTGGCTGACTCATATTCTCCAGGATTAAAAATAAACTTAGTGTTACAGCCCGACAAAATAGCTCGTGAATTCTCTTTGCCATAGGCTTTCTCTAGCTGGGTCATATTTTGGTATCCAAGTACACCACAAAAGCCCGCTGATCGGCTTTCATTCAACCAGTTCACCAAGTAAGGCAATGATAATGTCGGTAGCTCATCTAAAAATACTGCCAACGGATCAACCCGCCTCTTAGCGATATTTCTAGTCACGATCATGTGCAGCACTGTAGCCAGAATCGGTCCAACAATATCACGACGATTTTGATCCATGCCAAAGATAATCATTTGTTTTCCTTCCAAATCCAGTGGGATTGTAGATTCGCCACATAAGCAGGGCAAAATATCAGGAGATACGAAATTGGTGAACATCAGTGAAGCAATCGCTGCCACACTTGCCGCAGTTTTCTCTGATTCCCGCATTGACATAAATTGATCCCAGCTCGTCTTGACCCAGGGACTAATTTCAGCGGCTTTTACTCGATCGATCAAATCAGAAGAATCCAAGGCCAAGATTTTCTGACAGGTCAAAAAATCTGGAAACTTGCTGAGTTTAGCTAGTTGCAACACCGCCTTGATTAATTGGTCGCCAGAAAGTTGGAAGAAAGGATCTTCGCCGCCTTTACCACCATTGAGGCTGAAGTTACTGTTTAGCACTTTGGCAATTTGTCCGGCAGTCTCAGAATCATCAGGAGACTTGAGGAAATCTAATAAGTTACAAGATTCTGTTCCTTCAAAGCCCGGTGCGAAGATCCGGACATCGTAGCCGCAACTGCGGGCATAAGCTGCGTGGATTTCGGCTTGGCCGCCGGGGAATTTGAAGTCGTAGAGACAGATGGGGAAGCCTTGGTCTACGACCGATCGAACCATCGGATCAATGACTGAAAAAGTCTTTCCACTGCCTGGAGCACCACAAACTGCGGTGCCCCGCTGGCCATCTGGAATAAAAACGGTGTGATGCTGAGGGCTAATGTTGTAGCGCTTCACCACTTTGCCACCTTTTTCTACCGGACTAAATAAGGGTTTGATGATGGGCGCATTGATCCAAGTGGTCAAACCATCGCGCTTACGCTCGTTGATTTGTTTTATTGCCACTTTTCTGGCGGCCATCTTTTCTTTGCCGCCTGCCCAACGGGCGCTGGCCATGCGGCCTTTCTTTTTGGTGCCGTCACCGCTCATTACTACAAAGCCGCCAACTCCTAGCACTGCCAAGGTGAGTAATCCTTGAGGTGTCCAGATTTGTCGTTTGTAGGGTTCTACCCAGCTTGGTGCAGTCGCATCTGGCAAGCTTTGGGCTTTGGATGCTTCAATGTTGCTGGTGGTTGTTAGTCCGATCGTCGCAACTAACAAAATATAATGGAAAATAAACTTTTTCACAAATTTAAGTTTGTAAATCCTAATGATTGAAACTCTCTAACTATTTCTTTATTTGGGACTCCCAAAGATTGAAAACCCTCAATTATTTCTTTGTATGCGGAGTTTCTACTCCAACTTAAAATTTCATCAAGAGCAAATTAGACTCTAGAGAACTAAAAAGAGCTGTGGCTGTCAAGGTGTCTATATGAAGGACACTATTATTAATGTCATATCACAATTATTAGGCATTGGCAAGGGTTTTGTTGGTATTTGGAAAAATAAATTTAAAGTCGATGGAATATAAGGAATAAAAACAAAGGAATAAGCAAAATCCGATAGAAGATGTTTGGTTACAAGCTAAAAACTTCTTGAGAAAATATTGGCATCTGTGCAGGTCTTTTGAAGCTGTTAAAGTAATATTTGAGTTTTTTACTGATGGACAAAAATTCGACTCCCTAAAGCTCATTTGTACTACCCTGCGTATCAAGCCATTTCGGGTTGCCATAGCACTTTCTCTTTTAATGGTTTGGTCGGTTTTACCACTATTTCCAACCAGGGAAAAACTTACTGAGTGCAGCCCTCCTAGAAGGTGGCTTTAAAGATTTACCAGCTATCTGGGCACAGCGTAATCAGCAGGCTCTACAAGAAATTGCTAGTAAGCCTAATGTTTACCAGATTTCTAAAGGTAAAGCCGTTTGTATTTCTATTAATAGAACCATTGATTTCTAGGTGATGTATGGAGTATTTTAGATGTCTGGGCTGCTGGAAAAGCTCGAAACATCTGAGGGATAAAGAATATCAATGCTCACAGCACTCCCCTGGCACTGGCATTCCATACCCCTGAAAGACCGTAGCGGTTCAGCAATTTTTGCTGCCCTGTTTTTGGGTGACTCGATCGCCACTTTATTAGAAAGCCCCACTCCAGTAACTGCTCTTGCCCGTTACTCCATTTGTGCTGGGGCACCGCGCATCATCAACGGTCAAACTCGTAGTTGGACTCCAGACAGCGGTGAAATTTTTAGTTTGCTCTCAGAGTTAATTGCCCAACCGAGCGATCCCAGCAATGCCCCCACAGATTTACCTTTTACTGGCGGCTGGCTGGGTTGGTTGGGCTATGAGGCTGCTTGGGAATTAGAAAAACTCCCGGTGCTTTCGGCAGATCCTCTGCCTTTTCCGGTGGCTTATTGGTACGAGCCAGCCAATTTTGCGGTGCTCGATCATCAAACTAATTTGTTGCACTTAGCCGTCACCGATCCAAGCCAGCTAGAGATCTTGATGGTCAAACTCCAAACCCCAGAGCAAACTTCTAGCCCCAAGTATCTCGATCCACCCCAAATTACTTATCTCACCACCGCCCAGCAATATCAAACCGCAGTCCGTAAAGTTCAAGACTATATTCAAGCTGGTGATATTTATCAGGCCAATTTATCTGTGCGCTTTACTGCCCAAGTAGCCGCCTCGGGCTGGGATATTTATCGTCGCTTACAAACCATTAATCCTTCGCCTTTTGCTAGTTACTGGCAAACTCCTTGGGGAGAAATAGCAAGCTGTTCGCCGGAACGACTAGTTGATCTACACCAAAATATCGCCAGCACTCGCCCGATCGCTGGCACCAGACCCAGAGGCACAGATCTGACCACTGACTTACAGCTAGAACAAGAGTTGCTCAACAATGCCAAAGAAATTGCCGAACACATTATGCTGGTGGATCTAGAACGCAATGACCTAGGCAAAATTTGTACCTGGGGCAGCGTAGAAGTTGATGAGTTGCTAAAAGTAGAGCGCTATAGCCATGTCATGCACCTAGTCAGCAACGTGCGCGGACGATTAGCTGCCGCACATAGTCCGATCGATCTGATTGCCGCTACTTTTCCGGGTGGCACAATTACAGGTTGTCCGAAGCTGCGCTGTATGGAAATTATTGCGGAGTTAGAACCCTATCCACGCGGCCTATTTTATGGCTCTTGTGGTTATATAGACCAACGCGGTCACTTAGATCTCAATATTTTAATTAGAACCTTGCTGTGCCAGAACGGTCAACTATGGGGTCAAGTAGGCGCTGGCATTGTGGCAGATAGTGATCCAAGCAAAGAATGGGCAGAGTCATTACAAAAAGCCCAGGCACAGCTCCAAGCCATTTGGGGCAAAAACTCTGACAGCAACGGTTAAGGTAGCAGCGTAAATGGGTACTCTGAATAGTGGGATTACCAATTCGCTGTAGGATTATGACCGACTCTAGTAAACAACCCAGACCATTTACCTTTGCTGCGGGACAGTTGCTGACAACGCTAATTGAGCGCTTGCCAGAGTCTGGGACAGGCTACTGGGAACACCAGTTCGATCGCCTTTCTCACACCAAAAATTTGCCTTGGTATTTGGCAGTAGATCAAGGAAAAATTCTTTACAGCGGCGGCAACAAAATTTCTGCAGCCAGCCTAATGAAAATTTTGCTCCGCTTTGTGCCACCTACTGATGTTGCTAACTCTAAAGCTCATTGGAAAGTATTACAGGGAGCTGTGGAATCGAAGCAAATTGATATTAATGGCCTGACCGAAAAAATATATACTAATAATTTGCTTACTCCTGAATTATTAGAGCAGGCAATTCGATCAAAAATCTTGATGGATTTTGATTCTTATTTGTATTTTAGTGATGGCTCTGCAAAATTCATTCCTACTCCAGAATTAGGTTCCATTCAAATTCCTGGCTTTGATGTTGCTAACTTATTAACTGCCGCACAGCAACGTCGGCAAGCTTGGGGGAAAGTCAATCAGATTATTTACTCAATGAAGCTGGTTCCGACTATTAAGCCAGAAGGAATTGCCAAATTAAATGATCAAGAGCGTACTGAAATTGCCACATTTTCTGGAGCTAGCCTGAGTGAAATTGCTAAGGCCACAGGCAAAGACAATTTAGAAGTAGCTCAAACTTTTTTAAAGTTACATCGGGCTGGAATTGTTGAATTTAAATCCTCCTCTGCGGAAACCCCCTCTGTACTGGTGGTAGATGATTCTCCTCTATTTTTAAAACAATTCAACCATTGGATAAATAATATTGGCTATTCTTTTCTGCCCTGCTCTGATGCAGAAAAAGCCATTAATACTATTACTCAAGCTAAGCCCTCAATAGTATTTTTAGATGTGAACATGCCAGTAATTTCTGGCTTTGAATTAATGGAGAAAATTCGAGCTAACTCGGAGTGGGCTAATTTACCAGTGGTGATTTTAACCGGCGATAGTAAGCTTTCTAACAAATGGCGTGCTCAGTGGGGAGGTTGCGAGTTCTTATCTAAACCAGCATCCACTAGCGAAAATGCTAACTTTCAAGTAGTTTTGCAGGAGTTGATTAGTAAGCTACTTCAACCAGCAGCATCTAAAATTTCTAATCGGGGCTAAATCTACAGGTTTATTATGGATGTATTAGTAATTGATGATAGTGCCGTCGATCGGTATCACCTAGTTTCGTTACTGAAATCTCTTGGTCATGCAGTAGATCAATGTGCCGAACCCCATGAGGTAATACAACTGATCGCTAGCAAACCATATAAGATGGTCTTTTTAGATGTAGTAATGCCAGATTTTGATGGCTATCGCTTGCTCAGAAATATTCGTCTTGACCCCAATATTGGCAATCAATATGTGGTAATTTGCTCCGTCAAGAAAACGCCACTAGAAATTAATTATGGTCTGGAGCGAGCAGGAGCTAACGATTATCTTCCTAAGCCAGCAACTCGTGAAGGATTAGAAAATGTTTTCCAGAAAAGGTTATCCCAATGCTCTTAACTACTAATGAACCCACAGCTTTAGTCGATCGATATTTGCTGACAGAAGTTGGTAAATACACCTTAGTTTTTCCAGCTAATTGGGTCAGTGAAGTGTTGCAGGTCGAACAAAATAAAGTTTTACAGATACCTCATTATCCACCAGCAATTTTGGGGATTGCTAATCATCACAATAACTTTTTAACCTTGGTGGCGGGCTGGCAATTTTTACCTGAGACTCAACCCAGTAGAATAGACCGTTTCATGGTGGTGAGGTTAGGAGCAACCATGAAAAATTGGCAAAATATTGGAGTAGTGATCGATCGAGTATTGGGTAGCATGGTAAAAAAAGACTTGCCATCTAAGCCTCAGAAATTATTTGTGTTGGCCAACTCTCAACTATTACCTAATCATCTTTGGCAACCGCTGAATAAGAAGCTACCCCACTAATGAAAATTCCTTTTTATCGACAAATACAACGATTGTTTCAATCTCTGCAAAGATTTGTGCAGGCTCATCTCTTGGCAACAGGGATGATTACGATGCTTTTTAACTTGATTTTTATTGGTTTCTACACCATGGAATCTGTTAAAAATTATCCACCTCAATCACTCTTTTTATTGATCTTGAGCATCACATTTTTGCTGGTGAGCTGGCTAGTGCTTTTAATTACCATTCGAGATCATGTCGCTACCGAAAAGGCTATGCATTTAGAGCTGCAAGCGGAAGTTAAGCGACGTTACAAAGAACAAAAAATTGTCAGCAAAGAAAGCAAGACCTTACAGCAAGATGTGAGCATTTTGCTCAATGCGGTTTCGGCCATGGAGTCAGGAGATTTAACAACCCGAGTGCCCATGTCTGAAGGAGTAGTGGGGCTAGTCGGTGATACCTTAAATCGTTTAACCGAAGAACTGAGCCGAGTGATTTATCAAGCAGCCAGCACGGCTCAGCAGGTGGCTGCTGGCAGTAAAAATCGCCAAAGAATTGCCGAAATGGTGGCAAGAGATACAACCGAACAAACTCATGCAGCTCGATCGGTACAGTCTTTAACCCGAGATGTGCACAGTGCTGCTTGGGCAGCGGCTCAGCAGGTAGCCGAAACCAATGAATCTCTGCGGAGTTTGCAAACTACGGTAGCTGAGAGTCAAGCATCGATTCACCACTTAGAAAGAGATAGCGAAGTACTACAGCAAGGTAGTGATCGCATTGTCCAACAAATCAAAACCCTCGGTGAATTCGTTGGCCAAACTGATCGATTTGTTCACGACCAAAACGAGATTGCTACCCAGACTCAAATTTTGGCACTAAATGCCTCCTTAGTAGCTGCGCGAGCTGCCGAGCAAAAAGATCCTGAACAGTTTGCAGTAGTTGCCCGCGAGTTTGAGTCGATTGCCGATCGCATTGGTAAATTAGCGCAACATACCAGCGTGAGCTTAACTAATCTAGAGCAGCGCAGCTCTCAGATAGATTTAGTAGTATCTACTGTCGATCGAGAAGTGCAAAGCATGGGAGATCTGGTCAAGGAGTTTACCCGAGAAGTTAAAGAAGCCACAAAAGCTTTTGAAGTAGTGCAGGTAGTTACCAAAAAAGCTGTAGAAGCCGGAGAAACAGTTAATCGTACTAGTCAAAGAATTTTAGATGCCACCGATCTGACGGCGGCAGCGATGGATGGAATAGTGATCCTTTCTCAACAAATTTCTACCCAGGCCAAAGATGCTCAAAAAGCTGGAATTCATCTCAACCAGCTTTCTTATCAGTTACTTGGCAACATTCAAGTTTTTAAACTACCCAATGACTTGTTACCGATTGAAAATGAATCTGATACCCTAGCCCCTTGGCCAGATTCACCCCCAGAGGCTTCTACCAGCTTCTTATCTTGTTCTTTAGATCTGGGTATTAAAAGCAGTATGCTTGATCCCAGTAGCGATACAACCAGTGTAGAGGCGCTACAAGTTGTTAGTTCAGCAATTGATCATGGTCGCCAAGAATTAAGCAATTTGTTGGCCGGATTAGAAGTATTGCAGCAGGGGAATGGCCAAATCAGCAATCGGACTCTAGCTTTAGATGATTTTGTAGAAATGGCTAACCAGTTTTCGCGTCAACAAAAACGGATGGCAGCATTGACTAAAGTATTGGCTTTTAATGCGGTGCTGCTTTCTAACCGGGCAATTCAAGAGCAAGAACCAGCTCAATTTAATAATATTGCTCGGGAGTTTGAAGCTGTAGCTAATCAAGTTAGTAGTTTATCGGCAACTACTAATCTGAGCTTGCGCATGCTGCTTCAGCATACCACCCAAATTCAAACGGTGACTTCAGGACTGCACGAAGATGTGTCAGAAAGCGATCGACTACTACAACAGTTAATTACTCAAGCCGGTGATTCTCAGCAAATCTTCACCACGGCAACGGCAGCGATTGCTACTGTTCAACCGCGCAATCTGCTAGCTCAAAAAGCATTCTTAAACTAACATCATGAATTCACTAGAAAATTTAGCTCGGGTCATGGATGCGGAAATGGATGAAGCTGAAGCTCAGCTTCAGCAAGAGCTACGTGAAATGTTTGCAGTTGATACTGCCCAACATTTATCCGATTATTTCCGGTTAGTAAACCAGCTAAACTCTAGTTCTTGGACAGCCGATGTCCAGTCTATTTATCGGGCAGTTCATACCATTAAAGGTGGTGCGGTAACTGTAGGTGCTGAATGCACTTTGCAAGCAGCTACTATCTTAGAAAATTTATTAGATGACCTGCGCTATTTAAAAGTTGCTCCAGATCTGTCTGATCGGGGTTTGATTGGCATCTTAGTTGCTGCTGGAGAATTACTCTCAGCCAGTATTACTATTCAAATTGATTCCCCTCAGTCAGTTATTTATACTAAAGAGCGCCTAGAAACTATTCATGCCCAAGTTAAAACTGTCTATTTACCAAACTGGAGCATTAATCAGCAGCTACAACAAGAATTTGTCGAACAGGGTTTTGACTTTGTGGTGTTGCCCCTAGAAATGCAGCTCGATGCCCTGGCTACCGATATTGCAGTTCCAGATAAACTCCGCCAAACAGCCGCAGTAACTATTACTCAACTTCAGCAAATTGGTAGTGATTTAGAGCTAGGCAGAGGCTGGACGAAGGTATTAGAACTTTGTCAACAGGTAGTAGAGCATGTAGATAGCTATGTCTGGAAATCTACTTTGCCCAATTATTTGGCAATGCTGAAAGATTGTGCAGCCAATGGCGGGGAGTTAGAAAATGTCGCTCCAGCTCCACCGCCAGTTGACAGCTCCGCTGCCTTTGGCGATCGCAAACATCATCGCCAAACTATTCAGATCCCAATCCCACTAACTAAGTTAGATTTATCCAGCCAGCAAGCGGCTGAATCGTTACTTTCTGCCAAGGGGATGATTGAAGTCAGTCATAAATTTCAGGCTCAAATAGCCCAGCTAAACTTATTGGTAGACGAAAACGTGCAGTCGATCGCCCGCCTGCGCCAAATGCAAGATGACTATGCTATTTTGCGTCAAGCTACTGCCAGCAACGCCCCCGAGCGCTATCGTCAGGGCTACAACACCATTAATGGTCTATTGGAAAACATTTTGCGGACTGCGGAACTAGCCCAAGAAATTGAAACTTTAGGCAGCAATAGTTTGGCTCAGTTTACTTCTTTAGAGCGGACTGTTTCTAAGTTACGTGACGGCATTGAGTCTTTGCGCTTGTTACCATTTAGAACTTTAACCACCAAAGCACGCGGCATTTTGCGCAATTTGGTAGAGCGCTACGATAAGCTTGCTGAAATAGAAGTCACCAATGAAGATATTGAATTGGACGTAGGCTTAATTCATCAGCTTGAGCCGGTGATATTACACCTAATTCGCAATGCTTACGATCATGGCATTGAGTCGATCGAAAACCGCATTGCTGCGGGTAAACTGGCGATCGGCACCATTAGAATTACTTTACAGCGCCAAGGTCACATCTATGTTTTAGAAATCGGCGATGATGGTGCGGGCATTGATGCCCACAAGTTATCCCAAAAAGCTGAAGCCAATAACTTTAAGCTCACCGATACCAGTAATAACCAAAAGTTACTAGAAGTACTTTGTCAGCCCGGATTAACTTCGCGCGAAACCATTAGTGAAGTGTCTGGGAGAGGAGTAGGGATGGATGTGGTGGCCAACCAAGTAGCAGAGATTGGAGCCACTCTGAGCTTGAGTACGGTTGTAGGACAAGGTACCACTTTTACCCTCCAGCTACCGGTTACTCAGTTATTGTTGCCTTGTGCGCTGTTGCAGGTGGCCGACCAGGTGGTGGCTTTGCCGATCGATACGATCACTGAAACTGTTTCGATTTTTGATGATGCAGTCAAAGTAGAAAATGGCTGGAATGTATTAGTTGGAGATCAGCGAGTGGTGGCAGTTAACCTGAATGCCTATTGGCAGCAGGTAGATGAACAGTTACCAGAAACTGCTGTAGCGGTAGGTATTAAGCTATCTACTGGCCTCAGTTGGCTAATTGCGGATGATCTGGTGAGTCAAACAGAATTATTGGTCTCGCCTTTCCCTAAACCCTTAGTGCCGCCAGTGGGGATTTTGGGGATTAGCTCAATGATCGATGGTCAGCCAGTCGCTGTTTTAGATCCGGCGGCAATTTTAAACAATTGGCAAAAGGTGGCTGCTCGTCAAGCTCCTCGATCGGGCAAAACTCGGATTGTAATTGTGGACGATGCGGCCTTAATTCGTCGCCGCCTAGAAAGTAGCCTAGAAAATCATGGCTTTGCCACCCAGAGCTTTGCCAACGGGATGGATGCTTTGAACTGGTTACAGACTAGCGAATCACCGGCTTTGATGATCACAGATATTGAGATGCCTGGAATGGATGGCTATACTTTGATCGATCGCTGTCGGCGGCTGGGTTTGCACATGCCAATTTTGGTGATTTCTTCGCGTCTTTCTCCAGAATGGAGCAAAGAAGCCATTCGTTTGGGTGCCAACGGCTATTTGAGTAAAGGGTTTTCCACGGCCAAGTTGGTAGAAACGGTAGATTTACTTTTGCAGCCAGAAAATATTTAGGTTCTGCTGTTGACACTGGTAGTTACTGCAAGCTATTCTAGATAAGCTCTGGAGAGATGGCCGAGCGGTTGAAGGCGCAGCACTGGAAATGCTGTTTGGGGGAAACTTCAACGAGGGTTCGAATCCCTCTCTCTCCGTAGATCAGCAAAAAGCGCAGCTAACTTGTTAGCTGCGCTTTTTGCTAAACCTAATCTCCTGTGCGGCTACTCAGACTGCTCTAACAAAGACTTCAGGCTACCCCAACGACTATCGATCGCCTTAGTTTCTTCGGCCACCGCTGGCTGACTATCTGGAATAGGCAAGCCGGGACAATCTTCGCTGCAAAGCTGCCGGTGGGGCAAAGATAGGCAGAGCTGCTCATACAGCCAGGTTTCGGCATCAAAATGACCCTCAGGATGCAGGGACTCTACCAAATCATTAAAATCTACTCGCAGTTCAATTGGCCCATCATAGGTGTCATCGGCTGCTTCGTCTAACCAAATTACTTCTTGGGCATCTAGTTCTAGCCGGTGATTGTATTGCTGTAAGCAGCGATGACAGACCAAGGTAATAATCGCATCGGCTGCTGCTGACACATTCAAAAAAGTACCTTGGTGCTGCACGGTAATTTGACCTCGTACCGGAGTAAGAGTTTCTAGATCTAGCACCATCCCATCTACAGGAATTTTTAGGGTATGGCGTTCGTGACGAAACAAGTGAGGAATAAAGACTTTTTCCATGGTTTTTGTCGCCTAGGGCGATTTCAGCTCTACTACCAACCGGCGATCGGCATCCAATCCCCGACTGGTGGTGGTCAAATCTGGGTAGTCTCCAGAAGCTTCAAAAAAGCTGTGCAGCTCTCGCCTTGCTGCTCCCGATAATGGGGGCATTTCGTATGAAGTGCCAGTACTGCGCACATGCTCAGCCGCTCGATCGGCGATGATTTTCAGCTCCGTAGATCTTTTTTGTCGATAGCCGTCTAGCTCCACCACAATCGCTGGTTTAGCTGCGCCAGCAAAAGCCTCATTGGCTAAATACTGCAAGGCATCGAGGGCAGCACCATCGGTACCAATTAAGGTGATGACTTGCCCCGGAGTGAGGGCTTGGGAGTCGATCGTTAGCCATTCTTGACCATCGATCGACTGGTTCTCTACGCCGACAGCGAAGCCAGCTAGGTCTAGCACCTCTTCTAACCACTGCTTAGCGGCGATACTCATGAATCGGCAGCCTTTTTCTTGGAGTTTTTACCTTTTTCAAACGGCAGGCTTTCGCGGCCTTCTTTGGCTTTTTTCTCTTTTTCTTGAGAGTCTACAATTTTTTGCAGATCGGCTGGTAGCGGCTCCTTAGAAATAATGTAGGTCTGGATAGTCTGAAAGACGTTTCCGATCACCATGTACATTAAAACTCCTGCTGGCAAGGGGAAGAACAAGAACATTCCCGAGAAAATGATCGGAGTAAACTTGTTTACAGCCTGTTGACTAGCATCTTTTTCGGGGTTGTCAGAACCGGCTGGATCAGGCTTCGGCCCAGTCAGACTTTGGCTCACATACAAGCTCAGACCAAAGAAAATAATCATCCCCAACACGTCCCAATGGATGGTGCCATCTGGGTCTCTGGCTCCTACGTGACCAAGGGCATCAATAAATAGGAATCCGGTATCGGCGGCAATTCCTTGGACGGTGCCTTTGAGAGTGGCTTCACCGGCAGCGAGGGCTTCGATCGAGCCATCGGCGGAGATTTTAACTTTGTCTTCACCCTTGGCCACAGTCCAGGTGGGCGCAATCTTGGTGCCGGGATACTGAGTCAATACATCAGATAAAGCTTTGCCATCGACAGTCTGAAAAGTAACTTTAGCCGATTGACCTTCGCCTAGCACGTTACCAGTGGCAATATCGGCGACCACTGGAGCGTGGAAGTTATCGCTGAAGTAAATGCTGTGGGGTTCGCTGTTAAATGGTTGGGGCTGGATCTGAGCAATTTGGTCTTTGGGTACCACGTTCACATTAACGCTGTAGTCGATGTTAGAAAATGGTGATCCCCGCAGAGTGGCGAACAATGCAAACAGCACCGGCATTTGAAATACCAACGGTAAACAGCCGCTCAATGGGTTGCCAAATTCTTTATAGATGGCACTCATTTCTTCTTGCTGTTTGGGCGGGTCGTTTTTGTACTTTTCTTGTATTTCCTTCACCCGCTTTTGCATCAGGGGTTGGGAGATGCGGGTACGGCGCATACTGCGGGTTGATCCGGCAGTGAGCGGGTAGAGCGCAAAACGAATTACGACGGTAAGAGCGACGATCGCCAAACCATAGTTGGGCACAATTCCATAGAAAAAATCTAGGATTGGCAACATGACGTTGTTGGAAATAAACCCGATACCAAAGTCCATTAGTCAGTCCGCTGTAAAGGAAAAAGGGAATACCACGACGATCGGACTGGTCGTGGCCACAGTCGTATTGCTGGTTTAACTAAGCAGCCTGAGCAGCTTTAGCGGCAACAGATTTGAAAGGTTCGCCTGTTTTGGCTTGAACTCTTTCGTTGATGTATTCGTACATTTCGACATACTTAGGTACGGCGCGCATTTCTAGGCGGCTGCCGTCTTGCAGTACCAATACCATGTCTCCCCACAGGCCAAGACCCCGAGGAATTTTGATGGCATCAGCTATGTCTGAATAAATAATATCAGTCTGATCGCGACCCATCCAGCCGCCGATGACTGAGACCCGCCGATCGGTGATTTTGTAACGTAGCCAGAGTGCTCTGGTGACGGCTCCGATCGATAAGGGAATGAAAACAACAAAAAATCCGAGCAGTAGGTTAAAGATCAAATCGCCGATGTGTGGACCGCCTTCATAGAAGGTTGTTTCCTTGATGCCCATGCGTTACCTCGAGTGTTAGCAATAATTTCTCTAATTCTCGCAAAATTTCGTCATAATCACATCCTATGATGCTCGGTTTGCAGGTGATCACCACCATTTTTCCGGGCAAAATTTGGCCGATCGATTGTCGCAGAGCGCCTTTGATGCGTCTTTTGATCAAATTTCGCACTACCGCTTTTTTGCTGACTTTTTTGCCGATCGAGATCCCGAAGCAGGTGGCATCGGGACGTTGGGCGGCAGGGTTGTCTAAAGAACGGGGTCTGGATAAAACCGTGACCGACAGGTGTGTACCTGTCCGCCGCCGACCTTTTTGATAGACCTGCTGAAAATCTTGTCTGCGTCGGAGCCGATAGGTTTTCGGCAAGGACATGGCTATACCGACAAGCGACGACGGCCTCTGGCACGGCGGGCTTTGATCACGTTTTGGCCAGTGTGGCTACGCATCCGTGCTCTAAAGCCGGAGGTTCTTTTTTGCTTGCGGTTGGTGCCGCGCAGGGTACGCTGTGTCATGGTACGTTGATATTTTACAAGTGGGGATTTTGTCGCCGAAAAGCCACAATTCTTTAGCTTAGCAGATACTAGGGCTTTTTTCGATAACTTGGGTCACATTGGTTGACTTCCTGTTTAGAAGATCGATCAGCATGTATCTAGAGTTGGTGCGGTATTCTAGTACATATGCTGGTTGCCAATCCAAATACCATTCAAGTAAGTTATCCATACATCATGAATACACTTCTTAAACCATCTTCCCTGATTTCTAAAGGATTGAAGGTTGAGCAGATTAATAACCTGACTTTATTCAAGTTCACAGATGAGCTTGGCGATCGACTTCAAGTTTTGCTGGATAAGAGGAAAGTAGATGGTCTTACTGCGGAAGAGGTAATTGAACTGGAGTCGATCGGGGAACTTGATGACATTTTTAGCTATATCAATGCTGAAATTGCTGCCAAAGCTAATGGTTATCCCTAAATTTCTTTTTCAAGCCATTCGTCAGCGAGCTAATTTCCGGTGTGAATATTGTCATTATCCAGAGATTCTTAGCTCTGCTCCATTATCTGTAGAGCATCTCAAGCCACAGTCTCTTGGTGGTGATGATAGTCTAGATAATCTTGCTTTAGCCTGTCGTCGCTGTAACGAAAGGCGCTACAACTTTACGACCGGAATAGACCCACAGACAGAGACAGAAATTCCGCTTTTCAATCCACGCCAGCAAATTTGGACAGAACATTTTATCTGGTCGGCGGACTCTTTACGGATAATTGGTCAAACAGATACAGGTCGAGCTACTTGTAACCGTCTAGATTTGAATGATGATCGACGTGATGAACCATTTATCCAAAATGCTCGACGACAATGGTTAGTGGCCGGACTTCACCCGTCTGCGGATGATCCACAGGAGCAACAAAAATAATTGATGTTTCATCTGTCAGTGAGTATGAACTTCAAGAATCTCGAATCGATCGAAATATCACGAAAAATTCCATATCAAGCAATGTTGGGCAGTAAACCCCTGAAAATTAAGCTGCTCTGACATTCAGATGGCTGAGAGTTCAGAACGCCCAACTCCTGCTTTAAAACAAAAAACCTAGTGATATAATTATCATGTTGATTTTCTGGAGTTTTATAGAAGAGCCATCTTCATTAATCATCCAATGCTGATTCTGACCCAAAGCTTCAAATTGAGCAAGATGTTGGGGGCGATCGGAATCAAAATTGACATCAAAAAACAGTAATGAGTCGAAAATACGATCAAAGCCGACCTTCTCAATCCAACCAATCATCAAAACTCCCATGGACATCGCCGCTCTGACCGCTACGATCGCCCCCTTCCTACCGTTCCTCTTAAATTTAGATGATAAAACACCTGAATCAGCAGCATTTAGTAAAGCCCAGGCTGTTTGGGAAATATTAGGTTCAAAGATAGCAGCCAAAGCCACTGCTCAGGAAGCCGCACTCAATCTAGCCAAAAACCCTAATGATCAAGACCTGCAAGCAATGCTACAAATGCAGTTAAAAAAATTGTTAGACCAAGATGCAGAGTTATCAAAGGCAATCGAACAAATTCTTCCAGCAGACAGTTCACAAAGCATTGATGATTCAGACCCAAAACTTCAGATCGGGCAAAATGTTGGGGGCGATCGAAATCAAGTAATCGGTCAAGTGCTGGGCGGCATGGTGGTTTATGGCACAGTAATTTACAATAACCCTCCCGCTGAACCAGGTTCTGCTCAAACCAAAGATCCGCAGATTGGAGCTAATCCCTATCCGGGACTTTCGCCTTTTCGGGAAACCGATGGCGATCAATTTTATGGTCGAGACCTTCAAATCAATGAATTATGGGAAAGATTTCGTAGTTTACATGAAAAAGCATCCACCACTCGGTTGCTGACAATTTATGGCCCATCGGGTTCAGGGAAATCGTCGTTGGCCAGGGCAGGACTAATTTCTGAACTAGCGCGGCGACCTTTGCCCGGTGGCGATCGGGTGAGAGTAGCGGTGTTATTGCCCAGTAGCCATCCGTTAGAATCATTAGAGACAGTGTTAGCGCGGATTGCGCCCCATGACCCCATAGTTGATGAGAAAATTAAAGAACAAAACCTAGCTGATCCAAAGAAAGTGGGAGTAGACGGTCTGCGGAAAATTGCCGATGCGTTACCAGAGATTGAGATTTCGCCGTTAATAGTGCTGGTGGATCAACTAGAAGAAATATTTACCCTCTGTGAAGATCTCGATGAGCGGAAGGCTTTTATTGATAATTTGCTCTGTGCCGCAGCCGATCGATCTAAGAGAGTTTCAGTGATTGTTACTTTACGCAGTGACTTTTTAGGGGCAGTTCAAGAGTATCCCGCACTTGATAGATTAATTCAACCACAAGGTTTTTTTGTTGCAGCAATGACTGTAGATGGATTGCGGGAGGCGATCGCCAAACCTGCCAAATCGGCAGGGTATTCTCTAGATTCAGGTACAGTCAATTTATTAATCGAGCAAACAACAGGACGAGAAGGAGCTTTGCCTTTGCTCCAGTTCGCTTTAACTAAAATTTGGGAGGGTTTAGTAGCTGAGGAGCCAGCGAAAATACTTCAGAAGATCGGTGGTGTGGGTGGTGCTTTGGCTGGAGAGGCTCAACGAATTTATCAAAGTTTAACCCCGGAGGAACAAGGAATTGCCCGACGGGTGTTTTTAGGGCTGGTACATTTGGGGGAAGGAGCGAAGGATACTCGCCGCCGGATCAAGTTGGAGCAGGTGGTTACACATCGAGATAATTTAGAACAGGTGCGAGAGGTGATCGATCGCTTTGCTAGCCCCGGCACAAGGCTGATTACCTTAGCGGACGACAATGGGACGAAAACTGTCGAAGTGACCCATGAAGCGTTGTTTGATAACTGGCAGCAGCTAAAAGACTGGCTCAATGAGAGCCGTAACGATCTACAGTTTCAAAGACGGTTAGATAACGCGGCAAATTTTTGGCAAGATCATGGGCAACCAAAGGGTCGTCTTTGGAGATCACCTGATTTGGATTTGCTTCGAAGTTATCAAGAGCGGGTCGGAGATGAAATGACTGATCGGCAAAAAAAGTTTTATCGAGCTTCGACTAATGAGAAGAAATACAGACGGTTTACTACATTGTTGATGACATTTTCATTTTTAGCGTTAGTAATTGGGGTATTTTACTTTAAGAAAAATAGTGATGATATTAAAAGAAATAGTGATTCTCTAGCCAAAGAGAAAGAAGAAATGTATCGAAAATATGCTTATTGCCCTGAAGAGGAAGGACGGCCAGGAGAAAAAACAGGAGAAGCTTGCTTTAGAAATCTTAAAACTAGTGGGGATGTCGTGGTTTTCCTTTCTAGTACTAATTCTTATCTTCAAAAAGGTGTAAAAGCTTTTAAAGACAAAGAGTTCGATCAAGCTATCAAACTCTTTGAGGACGCAGCTAATGGGGACTACGGCGATCCAGTTTCAAGAATATTCCTCAACAATGCTAAGGCTAGAAAACAACAATTGCTGGGGTTTGAGCCTTTAAAGATAGCAGTAGTGGCCTCCATTGACTATCATGAAATAGCAGCAAAAGAGGTGTTGAGAGGTGTCGCTGATGCCCAAGATGAATTCAATAAAAGCTCAGAAAGCAGTAGATTGATAGAAGTCGTAATAGCTAATGATGAAAATAATGGAGAGGTAGCTAAAAAGGTTGCACAAACGTTAGTTGAAGATAAAGACATTTTAGGAATTATTGGACATCATTCTAGTGAAAGTACTTTCAATGCGCAAAAAATTTATACTAGAAAAAATATAGCTTTAATTTCTCCCACTAGTAGCAGTAGTGCAATAGGGGGTGAGCAATTCTTTAGAGCAGTCGGAAACACAAAAGAATCTTCTAGAATATATGTAAAATATATCAAAGAAAAATTAAATTTAGACAAGATAATAGTTTTTTATGATGCAGAGCCGGGATTCAGTGAGCAATTCAAAAAAGATTTCCAGGAATCATTCAACCCCAGTAGTATCACAAAGAATGAAGGAATTGAAATTAAGTTCAATAAGTTGGCAAACGAAGATATTGATAAAATCCTCTTCCAATTTCTAGCTGATCATAAATCTAAAGGAGTATTGATAGCATCTGGAGTGAAGAATAATTCTATTGCTATTGCCATGGCTACAAAAATCAACAAATTAAGTGAGCGCCAAAGAGAAAAAACAAAATTATTGGGAGTTATGACATTATCGGAACAAGAAACAAGGGAAAAGGGTGGCTATAATGATAAAGGAGAATACAATATGAATGGAATGTTGTTAGTTCGCCCTTGCCTTGTCCCAACATCTAAAGGTTCTAGTTGGATTGATCGTGCCAAAAAAAGATGGTCTATAGATGATATCAATTGGCGACATGCTACTAGCTATGATGCCACTAAAGCACTCACTGAAGCCATCAAAAGATCAAAGAACAAATCAGATAAAAATGAGATAATAAAACAATTGAGCTTGCTAACACTAAGTGAAGAAGAAACTTCTGGATTTGGCCTGGAGTGGGACAAAGAAGAACATCACAACAAAAAAAGAGGGTATTGTGTTGTGGAAAATATTAAAGGGAAATTCGTGGAGAAAAAATAAATCTGCCATTTCTAGATCTATTCTTAATATTAGAATGTTAGGTATGATGATGCTGAGAAATTTAATGCGTGATAAAATAATATGAACAACATTAAGCAAAACGTCACCGGCAACAACAACCAAGTAATTGGTGCAGTTTCTGGCGGTAATGTCTTTGGTAACATCACTGGCAATGTGAGCATTGGTCAACCAATCAACCCAGCAACACCCCTAGCTACCAAAACCATTTTAATATTAGCCGCCAATCCCCAAGGCACAGATCCCCTGCGGCTAGCAGAAGAAATGCGCGAAATTCAAGCGGGCTTAGATCGATCGAAATACCGCGAAAACTTCCACATCGAAAAACGCTGGGCCGTGACCCCCAGAGACGTACAACGAGCATTACTCGACTACCAACCCCAAATTGTGCATTTTTCTGGGCACGGCATTGGAGTAGAGACCCCAGATAATTCGCCTCAATCAGCGCGGATTGTCTCAGAAGACATGGCTGCACCAGAAGGCTTGATTTTTGAAGACGCGATCGGTAAACCTCAACTAGTATCTGGCACCGCGATCGCCAGCCTCTTTGGTTTATTTGCCGACCAGATCGAATGCGTAGTGCTCAATGCCTGCTACTCCGCCACCCAAGCCGAAGTGATCGCCGCCCACATTCCGGCAGTAATTGGCATGACTAGATCGATCGGCGATCGGGCAGCAATCGAATTCTCGATCGGCTTTTATGATGCTTTATTGGCCGGTCGATCAGTAGAGTTTGCATATAAGCTGGGCTGCTCTGCTATTCAAATGGCCGGAATTTCAGAACATTTAACTCCTACTTTAAAACAAAATTTACACTAGTAAGACCTGATGTTTTGATAATGATCATCTGCCAAAGTGCGGGGAATAATCCCATATAAATCCTAGACTAAGGTACCCAAATCTATTCACGTACTACTACATGCTTCATAGATCAACTAAGCAATTTCCCAGTAAGTTTCAGAATCTAAATAGCTGCCGCGAATCAACCGAATTTGTGCCAAGGCTAAAATTGCCGGAATAATTCTGCCATAGTTAGTAGAAATTGCTCGCCAGCCCAGATCAGCAAAAAACCAGCCCCACATAGCTGGTCCCAAGAAAGCAAACATGCCTCTCACTACTCCCTGACTAGCCGCCGCCGTTACCATACCGCGCTTAGCTAGCTGCATGGTCACATAAGCTTGAATTTGACCAGCGGTAGCAATGCCACCTTTCACTAGAGCCTGCTGAGTAATCTGATAAGTAGCCAAATGAATTGCAAACTGCCGCGCAATTTGCTGCAACACCACCGGCTGAATCACCGAGCTAACCACCAAAGCGCTGCTGCCAGTGAGGAACAGCTTCATCGGGTCATGCTGAATATGGACTGGTAAAGGCTTCGCTAAATTAGAGGTGCTGAGAGATTTCTGGATCTTGATGGTAATCGCTGCCTGCTCGGTGCTGGGAAGTTCCTTGTAGGCTTTGCCCATCAAATGCACAAACAATTCGGCTTCTAGGTCTTCGGTGCTGAGCTTTTTAGAGTAAGGGATCTTGAGATAGCGGCAGACTTGAATGATGGCTTGGCGATAGGTGACTTCTTGAGTACGACCTTGTAAAACAGTCAGACCATCGGCGGCCAAATGGCGAAAACGCTGTTCGATCGAATCTATCCACTCCGTCCGCTCTTGACTTTGAATATCCAGAGGCTCTGGGGTGCCCATATAGTCCAGAGGGTTGAACTTGCGGCAAAACAAAATCCGGGTGAGCTGCTGTAGCTCATCGTCGGTGGCTAATTCAAGGGCAGTGCGTAATTCGTCCAAGGCTACAATCTCCTTACGGGATCTGGAGGGTGGAATTCTAATAGGCTGAACAGGGTCTAGTTTAACCTACTTTTTTGGCTAGTTCATGGTGCTAAACCACTGAGTTACGCCACTAGCAAGGGTTTTAGCCATTTGCTGTTGAGCATTAGAGTTAGTGATCCATTCAAACTCTTCGGGGTTGCTAATGAAGCCTAGCTCCAGAAGCACCGAAGGCGCTTCGGCTGGTCTGGCCAAGGCCAGGTTATCCCAAGTCACTCCATATTGAGGGCGACCGCCATACTGGGTGACGTAGGTATGTAAGAAGTTGGCTAAGCCTTGAGCTTGAGAGTGATACCAATAGGTAGAGAAGCCTTTAACTTTATCGGGCTGGCCACCATCGGGTAGAGAGTTGTAATGCACAGACAGGGAAATAGTCGGTTCAATTTTGTCTACCAAAGCGCGTCTGGCATCTAATGTGACCTCTTTATCGGTTTCCCGGGTGAGGTAGACAGTGGCTCCTCGGGCGACCAACTCGTTAGCCAATAGCTTAGAGGCAAATAGGGTGGCTTCTTTCTCGGTGTAGCCGTTGGCTCCTACCGCTCCTGAGTCAGGTCCACCATGGCCGGGATCAATTAGGATCTTGGCTCCAGTGAGAGGCTTAGTAGATCGCAAAGCCAGCTTGGGCGGATGACGTAAGGACAGCACAAAAGTAGTACCATCGTAGCGATACTGATAGCCCCATTGCTGTTTAGATTTAAAAGTGAAGGTATATTCCACCTGATGGGGCTGCAAAGGCTTCCAATCTACTTTGTCGATGACGGGATCGCTGCCTAGGCGCACAATGTCAGTTTGAGCGGTGGTGTTATATAGAGTGAGTTTGAGGGTGCGATCGGTTTGTTCGATCGACACAGGCACAGCTACTTCCAGCGGAAACAACACATCGGTATGTCCTGCGCGCTTTTGGCTGCGCACGCTGCGAATAATCGATTTTGGCGGTACTGCTTTGCCACTAGTGATCTTTAAGTCACTAGAATTCACCCAAGCTCCGTAGTCTAAGCGTACCCAGTTAACAATTTTGCCATTGTTATCGCCATCTTGACGACCAACCACCGTGGCTTTGATGCCTTTAGATAAAGGAGTAACCCGGCTAAAGTTGCTGTTAGGACCAGTGCGGGCAATCGCTTTATCGGTAATTACTTCGGCGATATCTAAGTTCACTGGAGATAATATTTCGATTTTGCTGGGTGCAGGTACCGAAACCGGTGAAGCCAGCTTCGCGGTAGCGGGATCTTTGGTTTCCAGGCGATAGGTGGCTGGGCCAACAATGCCGGTAGCTTTGGCGATCGCGCAGCCCAAATATCTGCCAGCTCCATACAAAGCTTGGGGTTCACCACCATCATTTAATGCGGCATTGTTGGCAGGTAAAACAATTTGGGGGTTTTGAGATTGCAGCGGAATACTGCCGCCACCTTTGATATCTACTGATACTTTGGAGTTCTCGGGGGCAGTAGCGCCAAAACAGAGGGTGTCGCCGGTCATGGCGCTGACGTTGCCTCTGGGTTCAAAGCCTTCTTCTCGGAAGCCGGTGATGGGGGCGGCAGCTACTTTTGGTTCGCGGGTGACTTTGATTTTTACTTCTTCGTTTTGGTAGCGAATACTAAAGTCGTTTTCGCCTTCTTTGAGGGGCAGGGTGGGAGCGAAGTTACCGGCTTTACTGCGATCGATCACCACGCCGTTGATCGTAACTGGCGCAGGCACTGGGGCGGTGCCAATAAAAAATACTTTGTCTGCCTTGGTTTTATGGTTGGCAGGGGGATAGGTAACTGACAGCATTTTCTTCTGCGCGAACGCTGGAGTTCCCAACACCAAACAGATCGCCATCACAAATAGGATGACCGATCTAACAAATTTTCTCCCCATGACACACCGGTAAATAGAGGGTTGATTAAGAGCCATTTTGACCCTATGAGCAGGATTATAATCTATTGCTTTATTATCGCAAAAATTTACAGAATTTTATTAGATTTGCCTAGAGAATATTTTCAAGCAAAGAAATGTAATGAATAGCACAGGTTTTGAGACATTCACCTTCTGTGTATTTTTCTCTTGGAGTTAGTAAATACCCCCAGAGAATTGGATAGTTTTGAACTCAAAGCCAATTAATTCTCTGGGCATCCAGTAGCGATCAGATGATCTTATTTGCTATTATGGAAGAGATGACCAATACCTTAATTAGGACGATATGGCCTACAGCAATTTTACGATCGAGGAGGTAGAGCTTCAGTTCGACCTGCAATTGCAGGCAGTATCTTTTTTGCCAGTAGTTCCACCAGTTGCTCCCAGTGCGTTTCTCGATCACTACATAGCTCGTGGGCTGATCCTTAGCAAACGCAATGCCTCTGAGAAAGCTCGCTCAGAATTCCTGATTGCCCCGATCTTAATGGAACTCGAAACCAGCTTGGTGGACAGCATCAGTCTATTTTCTGGGGAAGACTTTACTGTTGATCGATCTCTTGGACTCAACGGAATATGTGATTTTTTGATCTCTCGTTCTCCTGCTCAACTCACGATTAAAGCTCCGGTAATTGCTGTTGTGGAAGCCAAGAAGGGGGTGCTGCGGGATGGTTGGGGTCAGTGCATCGCTGAGCTTGTTGCTGCCCAAAAATTTAATCAGCAAAGACACCAAGAAATTTCCTGTGGATATGGCATTGTTACTAATGGGCTGCTATGGCAGTTTATTAAGCTCTCAGACAAGATGGTGTCGATCGAACCCACCGAAATTTCTTTGCAACCTCTCGATAAACTGCTGGGTATTCTCACTTGGCTGGCTCAAAACTAAAATGCAGAATTTTCAGAGTTACCACATTCTGGCCAAACTTAATACAAATCCAGGCATCACTTCATTGCAGTCGATCGAAGCTGGAGAATCCAGCAGTTCCTTCTCTTGTCTCGATCGATAGATCTCCACCTGTTTATTTTTCGGATTAATGAGCAAGCCTAACCGCACTCCCAATCGCTGATACTCCTGCATCTTTTGCTGCAAAGGCAACAAATTATCCATAGCAGAACGCAGCTCAATTACAAAATCGGGAACCACCTTAATAAAACCTACAATTTCGACACCTTGCAAACGAGACTTCTCAATCCAAGAAACATCTGGAGCCAGCATTCCACCATCCAGAGCTGTAAAATCATAACCACCCGATGAATCAAAGACCTCACCCAGATTAGTCTGCCGATTCCACATTCCCACATCAATAATTAAATCTGCATTCTTTTTGCTACTCTCACCACCGGTTGGAGCCATCACAATTAATTCTTTATTAGGGGTCAATTCTAAACGTAAGTCAGGATTATCAACACAGAGCCGATCGAACTGCTCTGGTGTGACAGTCAAAACCGTATTGCTGACATCTAACAACAATGGCAAAGCATCGATCGATACGCTGTCATTTTCCATTATTGACGTAACGGCAGTAGTAGCAAATACCATAAAACCTCTAAACGCTTAATTTGGTTTTCGCCCATCATACCATGCTGGATTTATCTGAGAGTCAAAGCAGTAAAGCCAACAGTTCCTCCTCGATCGAGTATGTGTACTAGCCAGGGGATGAGACCGTCTTCTGGTAGAATTCGGAGTTGTTACCATCATTTTTCGTTACCAATGACCACATCTCGCGCAAGAATCGCCCTCGATGCCATGGGTGGGGATTTTGCCCCAGCCCCGATCGTGGCAGGGGCGGTTAAGGCACAGTCTGAGCTAGATGTGGATGTCATCTTAGTTGGCGATCCCGAGCAGATCGAAGCTTGCTTAAAAGAACAGAGCGTGCCCGACCAAATTAAAGGCAAAATCGAAATCGTCCCCGCCGAAGGCACGATCGAAATGGACGAAGAGCCGTTAAGCGCTCTGCGGCGTAAACCCAACGCCTCCATCAATCTCTGTATGAAGTTAGTCAAAGAAGGTAAAGCCGATGCCGTGGTTTCGGCAGGGCATTCTGGGGCCGCGATGGCAGCGGCCTTGTTACGACTAGGCCGATTAAAAGGCATCGAAAGACCGGCGATCGCCGCCATTTTTCCTACTATTATTCCTGATCGATCGGTGCTGATCTTAGATGTAGGAGCCAATGTAGACTGTAAGCCCAAGTATTTGGAACAGTTTGCCGTCATGGGTTCGATCTATAGTCAGTACGTTTCGGGAGTCGAAAAACCCAAAGTGGGCTTGCTGAACATTGGCGAAGAAGATTCCAAAGGCAATGACTTAGCTGTGAGTACTCATAACCTGTTAGCTAAGAACCAACTGCTGACTTTTGCCGGTAATGCGGAGGGTCGGGATGTGCTTTCGGGTAACTTTGATGTGATTGTTTGTGATGGTTTTGTGGGCAATATCTTGCTGAAATTTGCCGAAGCAGTGGGTGGCATTGTGGTACAAATGCTGAAAGAAGAATTGCCCCGAGGCACTCGTGGTCAAGTAGGTGCAGCTATTCTGAAACCCAATTTAAAGCGCCTGAAACAGCGGATTGATGCCGCAGAACATGGTGGTGCTTTGCTATTAGGAGTAGAAGGAGTCTGTATTATTAGTCATGGTAGCTCCGATGCTTTTGCGATCGCCAATGCCATTAATGCAGCTAAGCTGGCGATCGATAACCAAGTGCTTGGTCATCTCCAAGACCGTACCAAACAGTAAATTAACTCAAAGATTCGGGGTAAATCACCATGGGCGTAACATTCATTGGTTGCGGAGCAGCCGCTCCGGCGAACATCGTGAGCAACGATGCTCTCAGCAAGTTTGTAGATACCAGTGATGAATGGATCGCCAGCCGTACCGGCATTCGGCAGCGGCATTTGGCCGAAACAGGAGATTCGATCGTCAGCCTCGGGGCAGCGGCGGCACAGCAGGCGCTGGAGATGGCTGGAGTAGCCGCAGCAGATATTGATCTGGTACTGTTGGCTACTTCAACGCCAGATGATTTGTATGGCAGCGCCTGCTTGATTCAGGCCAGGATTGGGGCAAACCGGGCAGTAGCTTTTGATTTGAGCGCGGCCTGTTCGGGGTTTGTGTTTGGCTTGGTGACAGCTTCGCAGTTTATTCAGACTGGCAGCTACCGAAATATTTTGGTGATTGGAGCCGATATTCATTCCCGCTGGGTGGATTGGCAAAACCGGAATACTTGCGTGCTGTTTGGTGATGGGGCAGGGGCAGTGGTGCTACAGGCGGGCGATCGAGAAAACTTATTGGGTTTTGAGCTGCGCAGCGATGGCAGCCAAAATGATGCATTGCATTTGCGCTATGAGGGCAAAGATCTACAGCTCAGTGATGAGGTGCAGGTCAAACAAGGGGGCTTTGGGCGGCTGATGATGAATGGCAAAGAGGTCTATCGGTTTGCGGTAAATGCGGTACCCGATGTGATTGATAAGGCGCTGTTTAAAGCCCAGCTCCAAGTTGCCGATGTGGATTGGTTGATCTTGCATCAGGCCAATCAAAGAATTATGGATGCGGTGGCCGATCGATTGGGTTTGCCCCCAGAAAAAATTGTGAGTAATGTGGCCGAGTATGGCAATACTTCGGCGGCTTCGATTCCGATCGCTTTAAATGCGGCTGTGCGATCGGGCAAAATTAAGCCGGGAGATACGATCGCCACTTCCGGTTTTGGGGCTGGTTTATCTTGGGGTGCGGCAATTATGCGCTGGGGCAATTAACGCCAGGTAGCAAGTCATGACACATTTGGCAGGTGGCGATATAATTAAGCCAAATGCTTGAGTGACTTACCATGAGTTCAGCAACCCAGTTACGGGATATTTTAGGAATTTCGGATAGCACAGACAATACAGCAGCAGTGATTGATGATGCTCAGATAGTTCGGCATGGGCTGCCGATCGAATCTTTTAGACGAGTTGCTGGTTACTACCAGCTCACTGATGCCCAAATGTCTAAGGTAGTTGGGACATCTTTGCGTACTATTGTCAGGCTTCAGAAAGAGCAAAAGCCATTAAATGCTACTTGGTCAGATCGTCTATATCGCCTAGCCCGAGTGGCTGCTTTGGCTCAAAATGTTTTTGAAAGTTCGGAGACAGCAACAAACTGGCTAAAAAGACCCAACCGCGCTTTGACTGGCCAAGCACCGATCGATTTATTAGATACAGATGCTGGAACTGAACAGGTAGTGGAGTTGCTAGATCGTATTGAGTATGGAGTTTACAGTTGAGTCTCATTTTATGGCGCATTTCTAAGCGTAAGTATGCCGACACAGCTTTTAACGGAGAAGGTGCTCGTCGAGTCGGGGGAAGATGGAATTCCCGAGGACAAGGGATGGTCTATACCTCAGGCACTTTATCCTTAGCAGCCTTGGAAGTTTTTGTTCACATGGAGGTAGAGGATGTATCAACAATGTTTGCGGCTATTCGGATAGATATACCAACAGCAGTAAAAATCAACTATTTGGAATTATCTCAACTCCCAATAGATTGGCGCAGCATTCCAGCACCAGCAATGTTATCTGAGATCGGCGATCACTGGTTTAAGACCCAAGAGACAGCAATTTTAGCTGTACCCTCAGTAGTAATTCCGGTGGAATATAACTATTTGATCAACCCAGCCCATCCAGATTTTGCTAAATGTACCTTGAATTCGACCCAAGCATTTGAATTCGACCCCAGGCTCTGGAAATAATGGAGCTAATTTTGCAACAGCCCGAACATATCTCAGAATTCAGTTTGGAGTAAATACCGATCCCTTTTCGATCGCTAACATCTCTACAATGTCTCTTGCCAGTAAAATCTCATCAGAATACATCTAGCCCTCTTATGCAGCCCAACAACCCCAAAGATTTCACCGAAAAAGCTTGGCAAGTGATCACCCGCACGCTGGACGTGGCTAAGCAGGCCAAGCATCAGCAAATGGAAACTGAGCATTTGCTGAAATCTTTGCTGGAGCAAGAAGGCTTGGCGATCGATATTTTTACCAAAGCTGGCGTAGAAGTGCCCAAGCTGCGGGAGAAAGTCGATAAATATATCCAAGTCCAGCCCAAAGTTGGCGATAACACCAACGTTTATCTGGGTAAGGCGCTAGATTTATTATTTGATCGATCAGTCACAATCAAAACCGAATACAAAGACGAATTCATTTCGATCGAACACCTAGTTTTAGCCTGTGCTCAGGACGACCGGCTGGGTAAGAAGCTATTTGGCGAATTCAATTTAAATGAGGAACTCCTCAAAAAAACCATTAAACAAATTCGCGGCAGCCAAAAAGTGACAGATCAAAATCCCGAAAACAAGTATGAGTCTCTGACAAAATACGGAAGAGATCTGACCGAAGCCGCCAAAGCAGGTAAACTAGACCCGGTAATTGGCCGCGATGAAGAAATCCGCCGCACCATTCAGATTTTGTCCCGGCGCACCAAGAATAACCCGGTGCTGATTGGTGAACCCGGTGTGGGTAAAACCGCGATCGCCGAAGGTTTGGCGCAGCGGATTGTCAGTGGCGACGTACCCCAGTCCTTGACCAACCGCCAATTGATTTCTTTGGATATGGGAGCATTGATTGCTGGTGCCAAATATCGGGGAGAATTTGAAGAGCGCCTGAAGTCAGTACTCAAAGAAGTCACTGAATCGGAAGGTAATATCATTCTGTTCATCGACGAAATCCATACCGTAGTAGGCGCTGGTGCCACCCAAGGGGCAATGGATGCCGGGAACTTGCTGAAGCCGATGATGGCGCGGGGTGAGCTGCGCTGTATTGGGGCTACGACTTTAGATGAATATCGCAAATATATAGAAAAAGATGCGGCGCTAGAACGTCGGTTCCAACAGGTTTATGTAGATCAGCCCAGCGTAGAAGATGCCATTTCGATTCTGCGGGGCTTGAAGGAGCGCTATGAGCTGCACCATGGGGTGAAGATTTCGGATGATGCGGTGGTGGCAGCGGCAACTCTTTCTAGCCGCTATATCAGCGATCGATTTTTGCCAGACAAAGCGATCGACCTCATGGACGAAGCAGCGGCTAAGCTGAAAATGGAAATCACCTCCAAACCAGAAGAGCTAGATGAGATCGATCGCAAGATCTTACAGATGGAAATGGAGCGGCTCTCGGTTAACAAAGATACTTCTGCCGGAGCCAAAGAAAGATCAGAAAGATTGGAAAAAGAAATCAATGAATTCAAAGCTCAGCAGACTAGTTTAAACACCAAATGGCAATCTGAAAAAGATGTCATTACCAAAATCCAAAAAATCAAAGACGAAATCGATCGAGTAAACATCGAATTACTCCAAGCCGAACGAGAATACGATGCTAACCGGGCGGCTGAATTAAAATACGGCAAGCTTTTTGAGCTACATAAATCTCTAGAAGAGGCCGAAGTTTATCATGCTGATGCCCAAACTAGCGGCAATTCGCTGTTACGAGAAGAAGTCACCGAGTCCGATATTGCCGAAATTATTTCTAAGTGGACTGGTATTCCTCTTAGTAAACTAGTCGAAGGCGAACGAGAAAAGCTGTTGCACTTAGAAGAAGAACTACATCGGCGGGTCATCGGTCAAGAAGAAGCGGTCACAGCAGTAGCCGAAGCGATCCAAAGATCTCGCGCAGGCTTGGCTGACCCCAACCGCCCGATCGCCAGCTTTATCTTTTTAGGCCCTACAGGCGTAGGTAAAACCGAGTTAGCCAAGACCTTGGCAAATTTCTTATTCGACAGCGAAGAATCAATGATTCGCATTGATATGTCGGAATATATGGAAAAACACGCCGTCTCGCGGTTAATTGGTGCGCCTCCCGGCTATGTGGGCTATGAAGAAGGCGGTCAGCTCACCGAGGCAATTCGTCGTCGTCCTTACGCGATCGTGCTATTTGATGAAATCGAAAAAGCTCATAGCGATGTATTTAACGTAATGCTACAAATCTTAGACGATGGGCGAGTTACCGATTCTCAGGGGCGAGTGATTGATTTTAAAAACACTGTAATTATTATGACCAGCAATATCGGCTCCCAGTTTATTCTGGAGCTAGCTGGTGATGACAGCCGCTACGATGAAATGCAAAAACAGGTGATGGAATTATTAAGCCAAAACTTCCGGCCAGAGTTCCTAAACCGCATCGATGACACGATCATTTTCCATAGTCTGCAAAAAAATCAGCTTCGGGGCATTATCCAAATTCAAATCCAACGCTTGATCGATCGACTCATAGAACGCAAAGTCGGTCTAAACCTAACTGATGAAGCCCTAGATCACATTGTAGAAGTGGGCTACGATCCGCTCTATGGGGCAAGGCCACTAAAGCGAGCGATTCAACGAGAATTGGAAACCCCGATCGCCAAGGGCATTTTGCGCGGTGATTTTAAAGAAGGTGAAACTATCAGTGTGGCGCTGGTTAAAGATCGGTTGAGCTTTGCGACTCAAACTCCAGCTACATAAGCTGTAGGTAAAATCAAACCACTACACAAATAAAAGATGATGTCGATCGAGGCGATTCATAGAAACTTAGACCTAGAGAAAATGAGATCGTTACCTGCATCTTCAGTGATGATTGTGACAAGTTATTTCAGTGCGTGGTGCAAGTAACTGAGATCTGGGGAACCATAGAGACGTAAATTCAAAACTACTTCCCTTGAACCCAAGTTGCTCGAAAGTCGTACCAAGTCATCAACCGCTCTCTGACTGGCAAAAAACAGGTCTAAAAATGACCTCAAGCCGCGAAGGGCGAGATGTTGTGTTGGCGATCGACCTGACCGAAAGTGTGGGTTTGAATGATGAGGGGCGGTTGCGTCTGAAGCAAATTATTCAAGATAGCTTGGTTCCTGGCGACTCGGTATACGTTGTTCCTTTTGCTTCCACGGTGAATCCGCTGCAACCCCAAATAGATTCCTTATCGGCAGGAGCAGCCATTCCTTTTCAGGGCAAACCAGCAGATATTGATCGCATTCTCCAAACCCTACCATTCAATTCTAATAATACCCAGAAATATACTGATATCCAGCTTGCGGAAACCTCTGTGTACAAAGGTTTAGCCCAGTTAAATCAGTGCCGTCTGACCTCTAACAAAAGTATCAAGTCTCAGTCGGTGGTGTGGTTAACAGATGCACCACTATTAACAAAATCCGGTATTAGTTCAGCAGTTTGGGTAGAAACTCCGGCTACTAGCCCTTTTCGTCAGCAAAATTCAGCAGAAAGTAAAGAAAGACAAGAATGGCTGGATGCCTTGCCTCTCCGACTGCGGGCACAGAAAATTGGCAACTACAATCTTAGCGTTGTTGATATATCTCCAACGGTACAAGAGTTTTGCACCCCGGCACCAGGCGGGCGAGAAACTTGTTTGGTTGATGGATATCTAATTGGGCAGTTATGGCTGTCAGTATTAGTAATCTTGACTACAGTTTTGGGCTTATTAGGTGGAGGGCTTTGGCTGCTTCGATATTGGCGTAGCCTGCAAAAATCCTGGAAATTGGTGATATCTAGCGACGATGACTCCGAGCCGCAGATTCATTACCTCCGTAATCATCAAAAGCTCAGCATCGGTAGCGATATTGAGTGTAAAGGCGGTGATATTAGAGGCTATTTGTGGCGGAAGGGCAATCGTTTGTCTTTGGAGCCAATTATCAGCGAAGAGCTGGAAATTCATTATCGCAATCAACTAGTTACACAGTCACAGGTTCTTCATGGCAATCAGGTTCGCCTGAACTGTCCATACAAATCTCGTGACTTTGAATTAACTATTAACATCAATTATTAGGTCATCTACCGTGTCTAAATCTAAAGAATCTCAAACAATCCAACGGACTCTTTGCATTGGCTTAGGCGGTACGGGACGTGATGTATTAATGCAGATCCGTCGTTTGATTATTGATCGCTACGGCAAGTTAGGTAACTTACCCGTGGTGAGCTTTGTTCATATTGATGCCGATCGAGGAGCTAGTGATCTTTCCGGGTTGAGTACGGGCAATACTTATCGGGGCGAAAATATCTTGTTCACTCCTGCTGAGCGGGTAACTGCGACCATGACCAGCCAAGAGATTGATCAACTGGTTGGTGGGTTGGAACAACAAAGTGAATTTGATCGCCAAAGCCCTTATGACCATATTAGAAGCTGGTTGCCACCTCAACTTATCCGCAATGTGAAGGCGATCGAAGATGGTGCTGGCGGTATTCGCCCAGTCGGCAGACTTTCTTTTTTTCACAATTATCGCAAAATTAAGGCGGCGATCGAGACTGCTGAAAACCGCACGAGGGGACATGAACAAGTCATGCTCGGTCAGGGTTTTGGTGTCGAACCAGGCTTAAATATTTTCGTCGCCGGTTCTTTGTGCGGTGGTACGGGCAGTGGGATGTTTTTAGATGTGGCTTATGCCCTACGACATGCCTACGGAGACATTGAGAATAAATTAGTTGGATATTGGGTGATTAGTCCAGAGCTTTATGGCGATACTCCTGGTATGAATGCTAATGTCTATGCAGCATTGAAAGAGCTGAATCACTATGCAGCTAGCAATACTCACTTCAGAGCCTGCTATGATCCTCAGCAGTTGGTTACAATTGATGAAGAGCGCCCTCCATTTGATTTCACGTATGTACTTTCCAACAGAACTGCTACAGATTATCGAATTTTAGATAAAAATAAACTATGCAATGTAATTGCCCATAAAATTTTCCTCGATTTTGGTGATGAGTTAACTTCTGTAATTAAGAGCCAGAAAGACAATTTTAAAGATAAGCTAACTCGTCTAGATAATCATCCTCGCCGAAATGTGCAAAGATATCTGACTTTTGGCCTAGCTAAAATCTATTCTCCTCATGATCGTATTGTGCTGATGGCTTTGACCAAAGTTAGTCAAAGATTGGTGAATTTTTGGCTCAAGGGGATTGGACAAAGCCCAGATCCTGGGTTGCTATTAGATCGCTTCTTGTTGAAATGGGGTGACTCTAGTGCCGATCGGGAGTTTCCAAAACGCCTACAAGGAATGATCAAAGATAATGGGAAACCATTTACTCAGACTATCAAAGCTTGGAGTAGCAAAATAGAGCAAAAAATTGGGATGGTGCAAAAGGCCGAAGATCGTCAGCAGATTGTTCAGCAATTACGGAGTGCAACTCGTGCTCAATTTCACAAAGTACAACCGGGCGAAACTGATGATGTGAGAGGTGAGTGGTTAACACATATTCAAAAAGCTGAGGCTCAGCTTATCCATCTTCTTCGGAATGAGATTGGACACTTCTTTGGAGAGCTATTAACACCATCTCATTCAGACTTTTCACTTAATAGTGCTCGTAGCTGGTTAGAAGCTATATTGACTTATACTGGCGAATATCAGAGAGGACTGGAAGAATACTTGCAAGCCAGAAATGGTCTGTCTACTCAGGAAAACCTAGATTCTCAATGGCGGGACTTTGAACGTCGATTGCAAGATATTGAAGAGAAGAAAGGATTTTTAGGTTTATTAGATAATAACAAGCAAAAAAACAAGGATTTTCAAGTGGAGGTTTCTCAGGCACTTAATGCTACTAAAAAGCTAATTCAGGATAATTTTGATTATCAACTTCATAAAACAGCGCTAGCGGTTGCTAATGAGGTATTGAGTTTCATTCGATCACTAGTTTCTGAAGCTAGCTGGATTGACCAGTTGCTAGTATCAGTTGAATCAAGCTATAAAAAACGCTGGGAAGATTTAGAGCGACTAAATCCAGATGATATCACTGGTGAAGCCTTATTCTCTCCAGAAGATGCTAATACATGTTATCTGGAATTCTTGCCAGAGCAAAATGAGAAATCTATATTAATTGATATTAGTGGAAAAATCCTCACGGAAAAATTTGTATTTATAGCAATTCCGATTCGCGTAAAGTGAATTACGCCAATAAGGCGGGTATTTAGGCGCATTGATTCTCTACTTCATTTTCAAAAGGTGAATCGCAATAGCATCCATGGGCAAACCAGTTTCGAA
>JAAFHZ010000037.1 GCA_013297675.1 Synechococcales cyanobacterium bin59.metabat.ball.084
CGAAACTGGTTTGCCCATGGATGCTATTGCGATTCACCTTTTGAAAATGAAGTAGAGAATCAATGCGCCTAAATACCCGCCTTATTGGCGTAATTCACTTTACGCGAATCGGAATTGCTATAAAGCAGCTAGATTAGTAATTAATCACTGTATAGACAATGGGATTGGAACCTTGGTTTTTGGCTGGAATCAAGGTCAAAAAGATGGGGTTAATATGGGAAGAAATAACAATCAAAAGTTCGTCCAGATCCCTACAGCTAGGCTGAAGGATAGGATCTCCCAATTGTGTGAACAGTATGGAATTCGGTTTTTCGAGACAGAAGAAAGCTACACCAGTAAAGCAAGCTTTCTAGATTCGGATACTCTACCAAAATACGGTGAAAAACCCGAGCGGTGGAAAGAATCTGGCAGGCGTGTACAGAGAGGCTTGTATCGTAGTGCTGATAAAGTAGAAATAAATGCTGACTGTAATGGTGCAGCCAACATTTTGAGAAAAGTAGAGGTAACTTTAGGGCTATGCCTTGAGGGAATCAGTAGTGGCGCATTGACTACGCCTTTGAGAGTCCGAATATGGGCTGTTTAAGAATCTTAGCGGCTTCAGCCCTGAGAGTGTCAATGAAATAGTTATCTAAATCAATATTAGCAATTTTGGTATGTCTAATGAGATAAATTGAAAATAGTAGCTATAAATGCCAAAGCATTACCTTGCTAGGAAAAGGCTAGAGGTTTCATTCTTGCCAATTTTCATCAAACATAATGATCAAAGAATCGATCGAACCTGCCAAAATCGGTAATAATTGGCAGCAGAGCACTACGAACAAAAGACTCCATGGATATTAAGACGACAGAGACTTCTTTATTAGAATGGCGCGGCGATGGCTTGGCTATCGGTTTTTGGGAAGATGAAGTTGCCCTCAGCGGTGACTTAGCCACCTTAGATCAGGCTCTTCAAGGCATTTTGCAAGCGGCGATCGAAGATGCCGAATTTAAGGGTGCCGTGGCTAGCACTGTGACTACCCGCGTGGGGGTAGGGGGTAACTTTAAAAAACTAATCTTAGTAGGTTTGGGCAAAAACGAAAAGGTGAAGGTCGATCGATATCGGCGGGCAGCGGCCAACATTGCTCGATCAGCCAAAAAAGAGAAATGTGAAACCCTGGCCGTTAGTCTGCCCACCAGTAGCGATATCTCTGCTGCGCTGTTTACTCAGGCCATTAGCGAAGGTTTGTGGTTGGCGTTGCACGAAGACAAACGGTTTAAATCGAAGCCCGAAGAAAGCAAAAAAAATCTGCAAGAGGTTCATTTGCTGAGCTTAGCTGGCAATGACCCAGCCGTAGCGACAGCACAGTCGATCGTCTCGGGGGTTAACTTGGCCAGAGAATTGGTGGCTGCTCCGGCTAACGTGGTTACTCCAGCAGCTCTGGCGGCCACCGCTCAAGAGATTGCCACCGCTTACGGCCTGGAACTAAAGGTCTTAGAACGAGCAGACTGTGAAGCCTTGGGCATGGGAGCTTACCTGGGAGTTTCTCAGGCATCTGCATTACCGCCAAAATTCATTCACCTCACCTATAAACCAACCGGGACTCCCCGGAAGAAACTGGCGATCGTGGGCAAAGGAGTCACGTTTGATTCTGGTGGTCTAAATATTAAAGGTGCTGGCAGCGGCATCGAAACCATGAAAATGGATATGGGCGGAGCAGCGGCTACTCTGGGCGCAGCTAAGGCGATCGGCCAACTGAAACCAGATGTAGAAGTCCATTTTATTAGCGCTGCTGCCGAAAACATGATTTCGGGTACTGCCATCCATCCTGGAGATATATTGACGGCTTCTAATGGTAAGACGATCGAGGTCAACAACACCGATGCGGAAGGACGCTTGACCCTGGCCGATGCCCTGGTGTATGCCGAGAAGCTGGGTGTGGATGCCATTGTAGATTTGGCGACTTTAACCGGGGCTTGTATTATTGCCTTGGGTGATGATATCTCTGGTTTGTGGAGCACTCAGCAAGATTTGGCCGACAGTATTTTGGCCGCAGCCGAAACAGCGGGTGAGAAGTTTTGGCAGATGCCCATGGAAGAAAAGTACTTCGAGGGCTTGAAGTCGCCGATCGCCGACATGAAAAACACCGGGCCTCGGGGTGGTGGCTCTATTACCGCCGCGCTATTTTTAAAGCAGTTTGTCAATGAGGTGCCCTGGGCGCATTTAGATGTGGCGGGGCCGGTCTGGGCAGATAAAGACAACGGTGTAAATAACGCCGGAGCTACTGGTCATCCGGTGCGCACCTTGGTGAACTGGGTAATTTCCTAGATTCTATCTATTTGAAAAAGGCTGATATGGAAAGAGACTGGATATCCCAGTCTCTTTTTTTGAGCAAAAAACTTTACAGATGCGTAACATTTTGCAATACAATCAAAAGAAACTTATCGAAGTAAGTTAATATCTCAAGTTCTCGATTCTGTTCAACGCTCTGAATTCAACTGTAATTTCAAACGGAAGAGATTTTTTTCATGAATAAAAGTTTTTACGTGTCTAGCACGAATGGTAACGATCGCAATAGTGGCACAGATCAAAATTCTGCTTTTGCGTCTCTACAAAAAGCAGCCGATGTGGCTGGAGCCGGAGACACCGTTTATGTGATGCCAGGTAACTACAGTAATTCTGACCCCAGCCAAAATGTAGCAACTCTCAAAAAATCTGGCACGATCGATGCGCCAATTACATTTAAGGCATTTGATTCCAACAATAAGCCCGTAATTAAGGTGCGTAACTATGTTGGTATTGAGGTAGTGGGATCTTATATCAATCTGGATGGATTGATTGTAGAAGGCAATGCCAAAGAGTTCAGCAACATGACCGTGGAGCAAGTTGATGCTCTGCAAAAATCCCAGGGGCGTTTTGCTAGCCCCATTACTTCTGGGACTGGCATTGCGATCGGGGGCTTCTATCACAACGCTTCTCCTCACCATGTCACCATAACTAACTCGACCGTCAAAGATAACCCAGGCGGAGGGATTGCCGCGATTCGGGCAGATTATATTAAGATCGAAGACAATGAGGTTGCTGGCAATTCGTTTTATTCCCCTTACAATACTTCAGGAATTTCTCTTTACCAAAATAATAATTCTGACGGCAGTGATAGTCTGAAAAATATTATCCGAGACAATGTTGTCCATAGTAATAAAAATTTAATCAAAGATTTTAATCATTTTAAAGAAGAAAATCTTGACCATCCAGACCCATCCCTACGGCCTAAGATTACTGATGGTAACGGTATTATTATCGATGATGCCGCTAGAACACAAGTAATTAATAGTGTTGATGGTGGTCAGTCCCCACAAAATTTGCCAGCATATCAGGGCAAAACGCTGATTGAAAACAATATAGTATATGACAATGGTGCACGGGGCATTGAAGCCTTTAATAGTGCCAATGTAGAGATCAAAAATAATACTCTGGCCAATAATTTACTCACTCCTGGCATCTGGGGGGAAAACATCACGGTTAATTCTACCGATGTTGGTAAAGCCAAAGGGGCTAACCAAGGTGTAACTACGAATAACAATAATATTGTTTCTCGATCGGCTATTTTGGACATAGTTAATGCTGCGGCAATTCCAGAAGCATCAGTTGTCGCAAAGGCCGTATTACCATCTTTAGCTGCAACCCCGGCTCCTAGCGCAGGATATACCAAGGTTGGTGCAAACGGCAATGATATTTTAACGGGTAGTAATTCTGCTGATTTTAATGATCTATTTGGTGAAGCTGGGGATGATACTTTGAACACAGGCACTGCTTCAAGATATAACTATTTGGCAGGTGGCACTGGTAACGATCAGATAAATCTCAACTCCACTGGATCTGTGATGGATATTATTAGCTATGAAAGTGGTGCAGGAAAAGACACTGTGGCTGGTTTTGTGCGTGGTCGCAATGAAATGAATGATCAAGTTCATTTCAAAGGTATCCAAAATGTTGATGTGATTTCTAAGGGTGGCAACACTGAACTTCGCAGCGGAGATGGCATTGCTGGCAATGCCGGATTTGGCACTGGAGAACTGCTGGTAGAGATCCAAGGAACCACTGGATTTAAGGCTAGTGATGTTGGCGTTAGCTTGTTTGGCAGCAATTTTGCTTTCTAAATCAGATATATTCGCTGCGTTTAACCTGTGGATGCCGTGATTTTGTGGGGAAGATGAAATTGCTATAATGTTAGCAGCAACTATCTGAATAGCTCATGACTCTCATCCCAGAAGTTAAAAATCCCAGTGCCATTCAGCTTTGGCAATGGATCACTAATCCGGTAAAGTATCTGCATGATTGCGATCGACAGTATGGGGACACTTTTGCCGTCCAAATGAGTGGCCTGTTTAAAGGAATCATTTTCACTAGCAATCCTGCCGCAGTGCAGCAGCTTTTAACCAGTGATACCAAGCAGTTTGCTGCGCCTGGTAGCATCAACCAATTCCTCAGACCCTTCCTAGGCGATCGCGGAGTGATTTTATTAGATGAGCCAGAGCATCGTGAACGCCGTCAGTTGGTGATGCCTGCTTTTCATGGAGACAAGGTACGCAGCTATAACAGTTTGATTCAGAAAATTACTCGGGATTTAATTGCCCAGTGGCCAATCAACGCCACCTTCAATGCCCGTGAGCAGATGCAGTCTATTTCCCTATCGGTAATTTTGCAGACAGTGTTTGGTATCTATCAAGGTGAAAGGTTCGATCGAATTCGCGAAAAGCTGGTGCAACTGTTATCTTTAACCGATTCTCCTATTAAATCTAGCTACCTGTTTATCCCTCAATTACAAAAAGACCTAGGAGCCTGGAGTCCTTGGGGCAAGTTTCAGCGCAATCTGCGCGAAATCGATAATTTAATTTATCAAGAGATTGCTGAACGGCGCAGTAACTACCAAGCTGATCGCACAGATATTTTGAACTTGCTGATCGGATCGAAAGACGCTGATGGTCAGGGAATGAATGATCTAGAACTGCGGGATGAGTTGATGACCTTGCTATTCGCTGGGCATGAAACCACTGCTACAGCTTTGTCTTGGGCAATTTATTGGAGTACTATGCTGCCAGAAGTCCAGGCAAAACTGCGCTCAGAGATTGCGACTTTGGGTGAACAAAGAGATGGGATGACGGTTAATAAATTGGCTTATTTGGGAGCCTTTTGCTCTGAAGTGCTGCGAATTCATCCGGTGGCAATGTTGACTTTTCCGCGCATTGCTCAAGAGGCTGTGTCACTACAAGGATACGATATTGCTCCAGGCAATGTAGTGATGGGCGCGATGTATTTGACTCATCACCGCCCAGACTTATACCCCGAACCAGATGTTTTTAATCCTCAGCGGTTTTTAGATCGACAGTTTTCGCCCTATGAATACATTCCGTTTGGCGGTGGTAGTCGGCGCTGTGTTGGTTTGGCTTTGGCGCAGATGGAATTAAAGCTAGTAATTACCGAAATCTTGGCGAGCTGTGAATTAAAGCTCATGGATAAACTGCCGATCGCCCCAGCTAGACGAGGAGTTACTTTAGCACCCCAGACCGGTGTAAATATTCAGGTAATCAAAAAATACTAAATATCCAACCCCATCGAGAACCAGACCAGACAATAAGATATACTCTTTCCTGAATCAGCCCATGGCTGGCATAAAATTTGTTATGAGAGAAAATATTATGGCTAAATTCCCGATCGACCTCAGCGCCTATAAAAAAGTCACCCTAGAACCCAGCAAGCCCACTCTTACCGCCGAGCAGAAAGCTGATCTGCAATTCAATATTCAACTCTGCCGCGACGCGATCGTTTTTTTTACCGCTACTGGTGCTGCCCGAGGCGTAGGCGGCCACACTGGCGGCCCTTATGACACCGTACCCGAAGTAATGATTCTGGATGCCCTGTTCCGCAGCCATGCAGACAAGTTTGTGCCAATCTTCTTTGACGAAGCAGGCCACCGGGTGGCCACTCAGTATTTGATGTCTACTCTGCATGGCGACCTACCTGCTGAACAGCTCATGCTCTACAGAGAAGCCAACTCTCACTTACCCGGACACCCTGAGTTAGGCTTCACTCCCGGTGTGAAATTCAGCTCTGGTCGTCTGGGTCACATGTGGCCTTATGTCAACGGCGTAGCCATGGCCAACCCTAGCAAGATTGCTTTTTGCTTAGGCTCCGATGGTTCACAGCAAGAAGGCAACGATGCCGAAGCTGCTCGGTTGGCTGTGGCTCAGGGCTTGAATGTCAAACTAATTATTGATGACAACGATGTGACGATTGCGGGTCATCCTTCGGCATATTTAAAAGGCTGTACAGTGGCGCAGACTCTTACCGGCCATGGTTTACAAGTGATTGAAGGCGATGGTGAAGATCTGGATAGTTTGTACAAAAATATCTGTACCGCCATCAACACCCCCGGCCCGATTGCCGTGATCAACAAGCGTCCGATGTGTCCCGGCATCAAGGGCTTAGAAGGCTCCACTCACGGTCATGACGTGATTTCGGTGAAGCTGGCCCTAGAGTATCTCAAAGAGCGTGGTCACAATGAGGCTGTGGCTTTAATTGAAGCAGCTAAGCCTGCGAAGCAAAACTACACTTTCTTGGGTTCCACCACTACGATGGATGCCAACCGCAACGTGTTTGGTGATGCCTGTGTCTCGATCCTCAGCAAAATGAGTGAGGCCGATCGGGTGGCTAAGGTGCGGGTAATCGACAGCGATTTAGAAGGCTCTTGTGGTCTGAAAAAAATTCATGATGCTTACCCCGAAGTATTTATTGCTTCGGGCATTATGGAGCGTGGCAACTTCTCGGCGGCAGCGGGCTTTGGCATGGAAGCTGGTAAGCAGGGGATTTTTGGTACTTTTAGCGCTTTCTTAGAAATGTGTATTTCGGAAATCACTATGGCGCGGTTAAACAACTCCAACGTACTCAGCCACTTCTCCCACTCGGGAATTGATGATATGGCCGACAACACTTGCCACTTTGGTTTGAACAACATGTTCGCTGATAATGGCTTGAGCGATGGTTATGCCACTAATTTGTATTTCCCGGCTGACCCGAACCAAATGCGGGCTTGTTTAGAGACTATTTTCCATAATCCTGGTCTGCGCTTTGTGTTCTCTACTCGATCGAAGGTGCCGAATATTTTAGGTACTGATGGTAAAGAGTTCTTTGGTGGTGATTACAAGTTTGTCTCTGGTAAAGATGAAGTAATCCGTGAAGGCACTCAGGGCTATGTGGTGAGCTATGGGGAAGCGCTGTATCGCTCTTTGGATGCGGTAGAGCGGCTGAAGCAAGAGGGGATTGATGTGGGCTTAATTAATAAGGCTACTTTGTCGGCGATCGATGAAGAAACTATGGCCAAAATTGGTAAGTCGCCAATGGTATTGGTGGTGGAATCTTTCAACCGCAAAACTGGTCTGGGTAGCCGCTTTGGTTCTTGGCTGCTAGAGCGCGGCTATAAGCCTAACTACAATCACCTTGGTACTCACGTTGAAGGCTGTGGCGGTCTATGGGAGCAATTCCCTCACCAAGGTCTTGACCCAGTAGGCATCATGGCTGCTGTTAAAAAGTTGATGAAGTAGTCAATTAGGTTTTAAGCTGCACGAGTTAGAAATATCTTCTAACTCGTGCTTTTTTTTTAGATTTTGCCGAGATTCAAGATTGCATCAAAAAAAATCATAGCTACGCAACCCCTGAAATCATTCAGATTCCCATCACCGATGGATCGCCGGAGTATTTTCAGTGGATCAATGAATCCGTGCATCGATCGGACATGATATAGTTCAATTCAACTATTAAAGAGTCCACTAAATGAGGTAGGTGAGCAGATCTGATCGCTTCTCCCCGAACAGCTTTTCAGATCGCTGAGGCCGTTAGCATCTTGGCTGGACATGTAGCTGCTGCGGCAGCAAGACTTGTTTAAAAATCTAGCGCTAACTGGCTAACGGCCTCAGGCTCTGTCTCTTGCCAAGGTAAATTATGCACCTCAATTTGCTGCTCCCGCAGAATTTTTTGAAACAGACGAGCATTAGTCGGCGATAAATCTTCCATTGGGCAATGAACAAACAAATAGACCTCCTTGCCAGCCAATAGCAAAGGCTGTAGCCGCTCCGCCCAAGCTCGCATAAACGGCTCATTAATCGCAGTTCGAGGATGAGAAACATAGCGAATTAGCACCTTGTTGCCAACAATTTCCTCAATGAGCGGCACATTGGGCTTTTTGCAGATAAACGGAAAATCTGGATCTGTGGGAGTCTGATAAATTGGCTGAGTATCTAAAATCACTAAGTCAATACCGAGCTGGGTTAGCAGCTCCTGTAGATCCGCCATATTCTGGCGATCGAACCATTCAAGATTACGCACTTCCAGCGCCAAAGGCACCCCAATATCGGCCAAGCCAGTCAAATATTCGGCCAAATCATCCCAGTAGTCGGGGTTGTACTTGGGTGGCAACTGAATAAACACCATCGCCAGCTTGTCTTCTAGCCTGCTTACTAAGTCCAGAAAATCGATTGACTTATACAATTGGGGCAACAGTAAACCACTGTGGGTAAAATCGCGGGGCAGCTTCAAGCAAAACCGAAAACCATCAGGAGTCTCGGTTTTCCAGCGATCGATCACCTTCTCTTCGGGTACCGCGTAAAAAGTAGTATTTCCTTCGACAGCCGGAAAATAGCGACTGTAAAAACTCAGATACTTCTTCGATCGAGTACCCGCCGGAAAAATATCTCCCTGCCAACCCGGAAAAGACCATACCGCACAACCCACATATAAATTCGACATCTGGTTCTATCCAAGCTCTTCGCTTCCACAGTACCGCAACTCTACGGCAAAGCCATCATCTCAGCCGAAATCCTTCGCCCTAGAATTCAATTCAGTCAATGGGGGCAGCTTTTGAGGCGTAAGACGATATCCCATGGCATTCATAATGGCATTGACATTACCAAACTGCGGATTACCATTTTCTGAAAGGGCCTTCTGAACCCCTCTCCGACTCAACCCTGAAGATTCGGCAATCATGGTCACACCTTTGACTCGACTAACTATCCGTAATGATCGCAGGAGTGCGGCTGTATCACCACTCTCAGCATATTCATCAAATAGCACAGTAATATAGTCATCTATTTCATTTGGATGATCGCGAAGATACTCTTCTTCGATCTCGCCAATAGTTCTATACTTCGTCATGGCTCAGGTACTCCCTCCAATAAGCTTTTGCTTGTTCTATGTCTCGATCTTGGCTGTCTTTATCGCCACCACAAAGCAGGATAACTAGCGTGTTGTTGCGATTGCCAATGTAAACTCGGTAGCCACCTCCAAAAAACAGACGTAGTTCGCTCACGCCTTCTCCTACAGGTTCGCAGTCACCATAGTTCCCGTCTTGCAACCGGACAATCCTAGCAAGGATGCGTTTACGACCCATGGCATCACGTAACCCATTCAACCAATCGGTGAATGGTTCTTTGCCGTCTGGGGTCATATAGGCGATAACCAGCTTGGGTGTTACTTCTTCTGTCATATTAGATCCCATCTCCTTGACCATAGCATAGCGAACTATGGTTCGCAACACATTTTAAGCTCCTCAACGGCCTATACCCATACCACCTCCAGGAATTATGAAGAAGATACAATCTAATCCTGTTCCGCCAGATGTCCAAGCTGAAATTAATGCCTTGGCTGCTTTGCAGGAAGATAAAATCAACACTGATGATATTCCAGAAGTAAGAAGTTGGGATGATGCCAAGCGGGGGGGTATTTGATCGCCCAATTAAGCAGCAAATAACGCTGCGTCTGGATGCTGACCTTCTAGATTGGTTTAAGAATCATCATCAGCAGGGTGAAGGTTATCAGACTAGTATCAACCGTGCTTTACGGGAGTATGTTGCACAGCATCATTCCTAAAGTCTACGGGCAGGAGAAGCTTGATACTTTTTCTGGGCGCATGTAATCATTGGCATGATCACATTGACGCACTTCGGGTAAGGAAACAGAATGTCTCTCAAATGCTCACTTATCAAAGGTTTTGTCTGATTCCTTGCTCTGTGAAAGGCACTTTTTGAATGTGATCATTTGCAGGCTAATGTGATCATCTAAGCTCCAAATGATCACATTAGCCCAAACTCCACAGGCGATCAAGTCAATTAACTAGTTGAGCTACAAAATATCTTGACTTTGATATATTTATTAAGTTTCTTTCCCTATAGGATGGTGTCTGGCCATACTGTGGGAAAATCAGCAGAGGAAAGTAAAGAAAATGCTCCTTTTCTTTATTGCTGTCTAAATATTTCTTCGGCAGGAAAACCAAGAAATTTCCGCACTTTATTAGTTTTCATAACTGCTATTTTATAATCAAATCTATACCAAAGGTCAAATCTTTTGCCAGACTGCATAAAAATAATAGACATAAAAGTATCATCACTTCCTACTAATACCTGTGTTTCTATTAACGGTAATTCAAACTTGTAAAGCACAGGAGAAATCTGCGCTGGATTTTTTTGCCAAGCATTAATTGATCCTACTGAGCTGACTCTTATTCCTCCTCAGATCTGAATCCTTACTTTCCAGTAAACCTCACCAAGCGGGAATCGGCAGGAAAACCAAGAAATTCCCGCACTTTATTAGTCTTCATAACTGCTGTTTTATAATCAAATCCATACCAGAGGTCAAATCTTTTGCCAGACTGCATAAAAATAATAGACACAAAACCATCAGGACTTCCTGCTAATATCTGCGTCTCTATTTTCTTGATTTCCCGCAGATCAAAGGAGCATTTCTTTAAACCAAATACAGTTATGGAGCTAGCACTGATTTTACTTTCGCATTTATCGATTCTCAGATTCGTAGTTCTCGATATATAATACATGAGACACAAACCAAATAAAGCTATGAAAATAGACTTAAATTCAAATTCATAAATTTGATTAGATAATTCTTTTAAAGTTGAGATTGCATAAAGAACTAATAGCATTAAAATTGGCAGATAAATGACTTGAAAAAATGTAGGCTTCAATTCAAGAACAAGTTCTGTCTGAGTTTCTTTGATAATTTTCATAATTTATACATTTTTGATGCTGTACTTAAAGTACATTTGGGAAGTTACTGGAGAATTTTGCAGTTTCTAGTTTTCGACGTTTTATAGGTTCCATAGTCCACATCATATTTGACATGATGTTATCAACACCACCAAGACAGAGTTTCAGGCCATCAAAGCGCACTAATACTGCTGCCACCTCCCTCATAATCTCCCCTAGCGCCATCATCCCTGTTTCTCCTGCCAAAACCCGACCCGCCGCCTTCTGACAACAATTGTTAAAAATCGTATCCTCTTCCCTAGTACTAGCCATCACCGCCAAACAAAACCTCACGCGATCAACCTCCCTTCAGACAAAGCACAAATCGACTTCACATACATCTTTAACCTCATTCGACGAAACACCATTCAAAACGGTGGTAAAATTGCCCTCAAATTGACTTATCAAATTCACTGTGTATCTATTCATAGGCCGCTATGCAAACTCTGGCTAACGAAATTGAGGCCATCTTGTATCTCAAGGGGCAAGCCCTCAGCCTGGAAAACCTGGCCGAATTTTTGGGCTGCAACATCGATACTGTTGCCGATGGCATTATTGAACTAATGGGTGATTATGCTCACCGAGACAGCGCTTTAGAAGTGGTGGAATCCAGCGGTGGCCATTATGCTCTGCAACTAAAAGAATCTTTCAAAGACCTCCGCGATAAAATTATTCCCTCTGAGATTGGTACCGGTGCCCTACGGACTTTGGCCGCGATCGCCCTCAAAGGCCCAATCGTCCAGTCAGAATTGGTGGAAATGCGTGGTGGCAGCGCCTATCAACATATTCAAGAGCTAGTTGATTTGGGTTTGGTACGCAAAAAGCGTCAGGCCGGAAATCGATCGTCTCTAGTCCAAGTTACTGACAAATTCCGCCAAACCTACGAACTAAGTGAAGAGCTTCAGCCTTACATGGGCAACGCCAAAGCAGAGTTCCTGGGGCCAGAACTGCCGCCAGAAGACGCAGAGCTAGTTAATAGCCCGGGAGCCGAGCCAGAATTACCCCCAACAGCAACCGATGAATTAAGCGAAAATCCTCCAGCAGAAGCAGAAACTCCCTCAGAACCCACCATTGAAAATTCAGTTGCTAGCGGAGCCGAACCAGAAAACGCCTTCACCGATACAGCAAAAAATCCAATCACAGAGTCAGAGAGCCTCCTATTCAGCGCGATTGAGAATCTAACTGAAAGCCCTACGGAGGAACTGGAGACAGCCTTAACTGAAAACACCACAGAACTGGTTGAAAGTTAATCAAAAAGAAAAGTTTTGTTAATGACCACAGAGATCGACTACAGTAGGAAAAGCATTAAAAAAACTGATCGCAAAGAATTAAACCACAGTGTGGAGTTACCGATGACATCTAACTCAGATTTCCTCGAACCGAGAACTTCGGATGAAGTGCAAAGCAACCAATTACTCAAGTACCTTCAAACCCAATCCCCAGATGTGCTGTCACATGTAGCCAGAACAGCCAGCCCCCAAGTAAAGGACGTGATCTCACACAACGTTCAGGGTTTATTGGGCATGTTACCCGCCGATCGCTTTAACGTCCAAATCACCACCGATCGGGAGCATTTGGCACATTTACTGGGTTCAGCGATGATGACGGGTTACTTCTTGCGCCAAATGGAACAGCGGATGGAACTAGAAGAAACCCTGACAGAAAGCTTTTGGGGCGACTGACTGTTAAAAAAAGATTGGCCAGCAAGCTGGCTAGCCGCCAGCAGCAAAAGTCACCATGACGATCACCGATAGCAGTAGCCCTGGAAGTAACAAAAGTCCGAGGGTCATCAGGTCTGGTAAATTCATAATCTTTACTCGATTCTTTTAAGGTTGGGTAGCGCACTGCCTATATGATGCGCGATCGAACCAAACATCTGGCCAAAAATACAGACTTTCTTCCAATTGCCCATTAATCACTCTGCGACCCTCGTAGGGATCGTTTAGCATAGATATTAATCCTTCTTACGGTAAACCCCTGGCTAGGGGACGGATAACTGTATCTGGGAGCAGAATCTTGGCTGGCGATACCTCAGTCTAATTATTTATAGAGACAGCAATCACCAAAACCCAACCCCATATCTATGACAGATAATTATCGGCAGGGCAAAGACGGTGCCCAAAATAAAGGACTACTTGCTTCTGGCTGGCGGCCACTTTCGCGCGACTTAGATCTGGGGTTTTTGTGGAATGTGGTCTGGAATGACCCGATTAACCTCGCCAAAAAAAGCCTAGACTTGTTGAGTGACATTGCCGATGCCACCGGCAGGCGCGAATATTCGCCGATCGCCAACTTTTTCAACCTGTTTTCGGACCATATTCATTACGAAATTAATGAATTTTGGAACTTTATCACTCCCGAACCCGCTGCCCCCGACCATCGCCACCGGGAAACCTTGTCGGTGAGCACCCCGGTAGTCCAAATGGTGAGTCGAGACAGTATTCCGATCGATTACGTGCTCAACCGGTTAGAAGAAATCACGATCATGCGCAGCCTAGAAATTTTGGGCAAGCCCAGCTTGATTGTGCAGTACTACTGGGATCGCTACTTCTTTTATCCACCCGATCGATTTACCACCTGGGAAAGATTAGAAGTTCTTGGTCAAGTCTCAGCTTACTGGGAAGAGCAAGATGTATGGCTGCAAATTCAAACCTACGAGCGGGGCAAGCGGGAATATAACCTATATGCCAATGATCTGACTCCGTTGGTGAGTAAAGCTACCTACAACTTGGCAGTGATTTTGAGCGGTTATAAGAGTCGGGTAGGGCAAGTAAATAGCCAATACACCCTCAGCTCTTTTACCCCCGAGGTCAAGGCTTTTACAGACGAAGTACAGCAGGCAGTGTTTGACCAAAACCAAATTGCGGTGTTAGTCAGTGGTCAGCCCGGTACGGGTAAGACTGCCTGGGCACAAGCTTTTGCCAAGGAAGTGATGATGCCATTGGGCTACACCATTTTTATTTTGGATCACGATGCGGTAGAAAACTTTGTGCCGCCGACCTATCTAGAAAAAATCTGTCTGATCATCAATGAGGCGGATAATTTAGCCAAAAATCGATCGCTGGAATCGGCGCAGGACAATAACAAAACTGAGCATATTCTCAGTTTGTTAGATGGCACCCTGTACCAAAGTGTGATCGATGAAAATGGTATTCAGATGAAGCAAAAACTGGCGGTACTCATGACTTGCAACACCACCGAACGAATGGACCCAGCATTACTGCGCAAAGGCCGGGTAGATTACACCTGCGAATTCACCCATAAGTTTGTTTAGTATTCTTGCTTAATTCCCTTCAATATTTTTTGAGGGGAATTTTTTTATGGCACCAGAGCAAATATTTACCGCCAAAAGGTAATAACCACAGAGACGCGATCGTCCAATGGAACCATAAGGTCAACCACAGAGAGTTGGTGAATAAGTAAGTCAAGATACAAAACAGTTCCAGCAAAGCACCCAAAAACCCCAGCCTAGGCTTACGGAACAAACCATTGAGCTGTCCGTATAGGCAAGGATATTTTAAAGTTGAAAGCAACCAGCTCAACAGCACCATTGACCACCAATAGCGGGTCGGCATCTGTTCCCAGTGGCTAGGAATAATCACCACTCGCAGCAAAATTTCTTCGATCGATAGCCACAGCAACAAGCCCACCATCAAAATAATGGCGCGGCGATTATTCCGCAGCCTCATGCCATAGGCGTAGAGTTGCAGATTCCACCAAACTTGAATGGTTTCCAAGCTAGCTAAGCCCCAATGCAAACCGGTAGGAATGGCGATCGAGCAGTACCCCGATAACAGCAGCCAAATCACCAATATTTGGGAAACACTGGGTAAGATGGTGGCGGCAACCCCCAGACGCAGAAGAATTGTGGATAATATCACCAATGGATTATTCCTTGAGGCGCTGCAAAATTGTACATGGCCATTTGTGATTTGTTCTATGGAGATATTTAAGCACAAACCTATTTATTTAGATCATCAAGCTACTACTCCTGTAGATGAACGGGTGCTGGCAGCCATGGTTCCTTTTTTTACGGAATACTTCGGGAATCCGGCTAGCAATCATTTTTATGGTTGGACGGCCATGGCGGCGATCGATCAAGCCCGGTTACAAGTTGCGACGGCGATCGGTGCCCAGCCAGAGGAGATAATTTTTACCAGTGGTGCGACTGAAGCAAATAATTTGGCAATCAAGGGGGTTGCCGAAGCTAGCTTGCAGCGAGGTCGGCACATTATTACTGTAAAAACTGAACATTCGGCGGTATTGGCTCCCTGTGGTTATTTGGAGAAGCTGGGCTTCAGCGTGACCTATTTGCCAGTAGATGATCGAGGTTTGGTGGCGATCGCCGATTTGGCGGCAGCGATTCGCCCCGATACGATTTTAGTGTCGGTGATGGCGGCAAATAATGAGATTGGGGTGATTCAGCCACTGGCAGAAATTGGGGAAATTTGTCGGCAACACCAAGTTCCTTTTCATACCGATGCAGTGCAAGCAATAGGATATGTACCGATAAATGTAGATGACTGCGGGGTGGATCTGCTGTCGCTGACGGCTCATAAGCTCTATGGGCCAAAGGGAATTGGGGCTTTGTATGTGCGATCGGGGCAGGCTTTGGCGGCTCAGCAACTTGGGGGTGGCGAGGAAAAACGGGCGGGGACTTTGGCTACAATGCTGATTGTGGGTTTGGGGGAGGCAATCACACTAGGAATGACGATGCGCGATCAGGAGTCTTTGAGGTTGAGAACTTTGCGGGATGCTTTGTGGCAGCATCTGCAAGAATTGCCCGATGTGCAGCTCAATGGTGATTTGCAGCAGCGGTTGCCTCATAACCTGAATGTTAGTTTTGCGGGGGTACAGACTAGTGGCTTGTTGCGGGAGCTGCAACCTTTGGTATCGCTGTCTTCGGGGGCGGCTTGCGCCAGTGGTCGGCCATCCCATGTGTTGGCGACTTTAGGGCGGAGTAAAGCTGAGGCTAATTTACGGTTTGGGTTGGGGCGGGGAACTACACAGGTGGAGATCGATCGAGTTGCAGAGGCCACAATTAAGGCCGTCAGATTACTGCGTAGTTAATGGTAATTTAACAGACTACAAAAGAAAAACATTTCGAGTTAAGATGGCCTCGTTCACTCCGTAGGAATCTAAAGATCATGACAGAACCAGCAGCTTCTCTGTATCAAAGATTGGGTGGGGTATATGCGATCGCCACGGTTGTAGATGATTTCATCGATCGAATCATGGTCGATCCACGCTTAAATGCAAATCCATTAGTAGATGAAGCTCATCACCGGGTGTCTCCGGCTGGCTTTAAGTATTTGGTGACAGAGATGGCTTGCGCTGCTTGTGGTGGCCCCCAGCAATATAGTGGCAAATCAATGCACGATTCCCACGCTCATTTAAAGATCACCGGGGAAGAATGGGTGGCTTTCATGGAAGATTTAGATCATACTTTTGATAAATTCAATGTCCCGGCTCCTGAACGCCAAGAATTTATCGCTATCATCGAAAGCACCAAACCAGATATCGTATTGGTGTAAGGGCAGTCTAGTCTCTGTTTTTCCAGAATTCGATGCGGTCTTGGTTTGCTTTGTCAACTTTTACTTGTCTCAAGTTTTCGTTCAATACTTCTGCAATTTGTTGGCTCATGAAACTGTTGTAGTTTCCACTGATACTCTGGGCTGGTTGTAAGAGGCTAATTACATCGGCACTTAAACATTTCCACCAAGTATGCTGCTGAGAGGATAGGTTGATGCCATAGAGAACATAGTTGGCAAAGTGTTCGCAGTTGTTGATGGAAATATTATACTTGGCGGCTGAGATGAATTTGTTTATTCGATCGAGTTCATCTCGGGTAACACGAACAACACCCCGCAATTCGATTCCATTTACATTCCAATCTACAGAATCATCCAAGCCAGAGGTTTCAGAAAGGTAATAGTGTTCAGCAAAACCTAAAATTTCCCGAATTGAAATCTTGCAAATTTTCAACTGACTAAACTCTACAATAACAAAACTCATTAATCACTTTAGAATAAAATCTTACCCATAAAACCCGTTAAATTCCAGTACAGCCACGATCAAAATACACTATTCTTAAGAATGCGGCATCGATTCAATCAATCCCCGCAATACCTTATTGACAGATTCTTGTGTAGTAAAGACTTGTGCCACATCTTCATCTAAAACCACAACCTTTAATAATGGCTGTTTAACACGAGCCGCAAAACGATTAGGTTTAGCTTTAGTATAATCGAAGTCATACTCAGGCAAAAGATCATCATGTAAATCTTCAGAAGGTATCGTACTCATATTTTTCACGCTCTCGGCGGGTGGCTAAACGGGCACTAATAATACGAATAGCAGTAGAACGCTCAGTGAAAGAAATTAGTAACAGTCGATTGTATTGGGAATGACCAACAATAATCTCTCGCCTTTCATCCACCGAATGAGCTTCATCATGAAAAACAACAGCCAATTCATTAGCGAATACAGTTTTAGCTTCAGTAAAGCTAACATCATGCTTCTCTAGATTAGCAGCCGCCTTTAAATCGTCCCACTCAAAATCCATATCCATATTATAGATGATCAGTTATCAATACTGCACTAGAGACGAACAGTAACCCGCTGCCGATCGAGATATTCCTTAATCTCAGCCACAGTCAGCTCACAGTTATGCGACAAAGAAGCCAACAGCGCCGCCTCCGCACCTCCAGCCGTCACCGCATCATAAATATACTCACAATTAATTCCCCGCACCACCCGAAGCAATCACCGGAATTTCCACAGAGTCAACGATCCGCCAAATCGTAGCCCGCTTTCGTACCATCCGCATCCATACTGGTAATCAACAACTCCCCCGCCCCTCGGCGCACCACATCGATCGCCCAAGTTACTGCATCCAAACCAGTATTCTCCCGGCCACTATTCAATCTTCCTCGTTTTCGCTGATTTCATGGGCGATTTCTTCACCATAAACCTCGGCATAGACCCAAGCATTTGCCAAGTCTGCGGCGGTCAATGTGGGGTAATCGTCTAACAACAATGATTCGGAAATTCCTAAGTTACGAGCATTTACTAGTACCCAAACTGGAATTCTTGTGCCGGTGATGCAAGCGCTGCCACCACAAACACCTTCTTTTTTGGTGATTCCGCGCCAATTTTGGGTCAAGCTGTTGTTGAGGAGATCGATCACTTGAGCTTTTTCCCCAGGAGTCAGGGACAGTAGGGTGTTTTCTCGGTGATCTTTGCCTATAGCGGTAAGAGCATGTTATGAGTATAGGCTACAGATAAGCAACAGGATTTTAAACTTGCCACGAATCATTTTCTGGAACGTAAATAAGAAAGATTTAACCAACTTGGTCTGTTCAATTACCAAATCGAACAACGCTGATGTTGTTATACTTAACGAAAATAAAGTTCCAATTTCAGATATGCTCAAAGCACTCCGGACAAGTGTTTCAAAAGATTTCTATTGTCCGGAATCAACCCCATCCACTGAGGAAAGATTTCACTGTTTTTGCAAAAATCGTGAGCTTGATCTTTCTGAGATTCATTCTGACCGTCGTACTCGTACTAGCGTGCGCAAAATCAATATTGGACGGCACAGAGTAATGCTAGCATTGGTTCATGGGGTTGACCCACGAAATTACGATCCCGCGACTCGACAATCCCGCGCTCAATCTCTTGCGGATGAGATGAAATTCGTTAAAGAGCAGCAAAAAACAAAGAAATTGGTACTTCTTGGGGATTTCAATATGAATCCGTATGATACAGGAATGAACCTGGCTGCCGGATTAAACGCAATGATGACGAAATCCTGCGTAGCAAAGGGTTCCCGTCGAGATGGCTTTGAAGATTATGATTTTTATTACAACCCGATGTGGAGTCTTTTCGGTGATAATACAGATGGGCCTGCTGGAACCATTTATGACACCAGTAATCAGGGGCCTTATGGATGGAGCATGTTCGACCAGGTGTTGATTAATCATTCGATCGTAAGTCTTTTCCAAGATGTAAGAATTTTGACTGAGGCAGGTACTCAATCACTTATGGATGGAAAGGGTCGCCCGAACTCTAGTACAGCGTCAGATCATTTCCCAATTCTTGTAACTTTTTGTGGAGAGTAAAAATGAGTAGTTTCTGGCCAGATGGCGTTGAGCTTAGTGATACACAATCACCAAAAGATATTTTGAAGACAGCTCAAGAAGAGTGGCAAGCTGCTAGTAATGGAGTTTTGGAGCTGGTTTTACAGAGTACAAAATCTGAATCTGGTAATTCCATGATTATAGTTCATGCTAAAAATGTGGCGAATAATCGGACAGCTACACTATTTTCGATCGTTCATCAGCCTGAAAAGCCTTATCCAGTAACGATTCAACCGGAAAAGGAGGATTTGCCCACCTTTCTGAAAAAGTCATATTATGAACAGAATCCAAAACTTAGTGCTATGGATGTTGGTTTGTTAATGAAGACAGAAAGAGATCAAGGTATGAAACAAGTGATTAATCAATGGGTTTCAGATACGCCGCCTGAATTTCGGAAAAACCTATCGAGGGCATTTAACCTTGGAATTGTTAAGCGTGAAATACTTAACCTGACATCAAGCAATACAAACATAGTCAATAACATGAATGAAGAGTTGATCGATCATCAAGACCCGAGCTAAAGCAATAGGCAAATTTTATCTCTCACTGTCTTTGAATAGTTGAGACCATGGATCTTCTGATAAACTGATGGCGCAAACGATCCTAAGAAGCCTGCCACAGCAAGCGATCGACACCCAGAGGACAATCAACCATGACAGAATATCGGCGGGAAAAAGACTCCATGGGCGATCGAGATCTCCCAACCACTGCTTACTATGGCATCCAGACCTTACGGGCGATCGAAAACTTCCCCATTAGCGGACTCAAACCCCTGGCCACCTACATCGATGCCTGCCTGCTAATCAAAAAAGCCGCCGCCCAAGTCAACGGCGACCTAGGCTGCATCACCAGCGAAGCCAGCCAATCCATCCAAACCGCCGCCGACGAAATCTTGCAAGGCCAACTCCGCGACCAATTTGTAGTCGATATCTACCAAGCCGGAGCAGGCACCTCCCATCACATGAACATCAACGAAGTCTTGGCCAACCGCGCCCTAGAGATTTTAGGCGATGTCAAAGGCAACTATCAGCGCATCAGCCCCAACGACCATGTAAACTACGGCCAATCCACCAACGACGTAATACCCACTGCCATTCGAGTCGGAGCCTTGTTGGCCTTGGACTATACCTTGTATCCAGCAGTGAATAAAGCGATCGCCGCCACCACCGCCAAAGCCCAAGAATTTCAAAACATCGTCAAATCTGGGCGCACCCACTTACAAGACGCAGTACCAGTAAGACTTGGTGATAGCTTCGCCGCCTTCGCCCAAATTTTGACCGACCATCAGCGCCGCCTGCAATCTGCCGCCCAAGATCTCACCCAGCTTGGACTAGGGGGCAGCGCCGCTGGCACCGGTTTAAACACCCATCCCCAATATCGCCAGCAAGTAGCGACAGTTTTGGGTGAACTCATTGGTCATCCCCTCACTCCTGCCCCCCAACTGATGGCCGCGATGCAGAGCATGGCTCCCTTTGTAGCGATGTCTGGAGCAGTGCGAAACTTGGCGCAAGACTTAGTGAAGCTCTCCCACGATTTGCGGTTGATGGATTCGGGACCAAAGACCGGGTTTAAAGAAATTCAATTGCCCCCAGTGCAGCCCGGTTCTTCGATCATGCCCGGGAAATATAACCCGGTGATGGCCGAAATGATCTCGATGGTTTGTTTTCAGGTGATGGGCTACGACCAATCGATCGCCCTGGCCGCCCAAGCTGGTCAGCTAGAGCTAAATGTAATGATGCCGTTGATTGCTTATAACCTCATCCATAGCATCGAAATATTGGGTAATGCTTTGAATGCTTTGACCGAGCAATGTTTGGTGGGGATTACTGCTAACGCCGATCGATGCCGTGATTATGCCGAGGGTAGTTTGGCTTTGGTGACGGCGCTGAATACCCACATTGGCTATTTAAACGCTGCCGCTGTAGCCAAAGAATCTTTGGAGACCGGAAAATCTTTGCGATCGATCGTCCTAGAGAAAAATCTGATGGAGCCGGAGTTATTAGCAGAAGTATTGGATTTAGAAAAAATGAGCCAGTTACCCAATGATCAACCGTAGGGGTGGGTTTATCCAAAACCCAAGCACAGCAACAAAATCCCCAAATAAAAACCCACCCACCCCACCAGCAAATAATCGCCCACTCCATCGTGGTTTAATAGAAGTCGCTGTCGCCAAGAATAATTCAGGAATTGTTGATATCGATCGGCTTCTTTTTAACGGAATTGATGCGCGGTGGTTGACTGGTGGGGTGGGCGGGTTTTTATTTGTGACCTTTTGAAAGGTCTTGGATTTTTGATAAACCCGCCCCTACGTTGATACTCACTGCAACACCGCGATCAGCTTTGGTGTTTTGGGTATTAATTGCACTTTGATTAACCACTACAATTCTGTGGACAGCGAGGAAGTCTGATCGAACTCCCTCGCTTTATTTACAACTTAAGATACACCAAGTTTCGCAGCAATTTTAGCCAGTGCTTTGCCGTTGCCTACGAGCAGAGTGTTATTTTTATCTACAAAAGTACCAGTGAGTTCTGCCGGAGGAGCAGGGGGAATATCTAGTTTCTTCAAGATAGCCACTACGATCGACTTATTTTGCAGCAGCAAATTGTGGTTCTTTTCGGCTGGGTCAGCTCCAGTCGCTGGGCCTAAGGATGGAACGGTAGCGCCCACTTTAACCGCGATCGCCTTAAAAACATCTTGATTTTGCAGAATTAGAGACTGGTTTTGTTCAAGAGGCGTACCAGTTGTAGGAATTGAGGCTGGTGCAACAGTAGCTCCCAGTTTGGCTGCTATTTTTCGAGCCAATGCTCCGTTAGTGATTAAAAGCTCTCTGTTTTCTTTAACCAGCGCACTTTGATCAGCTTGAGAAATAATAAATCCGTGAGCGGAATTGAGCTGAGACGGCTGTGAAACCGAGGCTGTAGCAGATAAACACACACCGTTTAGGCTAGCTGCAAATATGCCTGAACCTAAACATAAAAACAATTTACGCATCGAAATAAAATTCCTATAATTTGAACAACTGTTTTTTGATTTCATCCGGGGAAAAACGATGTTTACAGCCAAATGAATTCGTTACATTGGCTACAATCTACAATTCTCAGCGGACTTGTTCTGTATCTAAAAACACTTTCTCTTTGCAATTATTGACAACAAAAAACTTGCGTATTTTCGGATTTCCAAAAATTGCTTATACAGGTTAAATGCGTAATTATATCTGTCTTCTTTTATACATATTGATATTTCAAATCCTTTGTAGGATCTTATTTAACGTTTAACTAATTCAGGAAAATCTCGCTGTAATTGATCGATCTTAGGCCGATCGTGCACCAAAATATAAGGATAATTTGGATTCTGCACCATGAAATCTTGATGGTAATCTTCCGCTGGGTAGAACTTAGTGAGATTAGTTAACTTCGTGGCGATCGGCTGGTCAAAGATTTTGGCTTGACTTAGTTGATCAATATAAGCCTGAGCCACTCGCTGCTGTTCCGCATCCGCAACAAAAATCTCCGATCGATATTGAGTTCCTTGATCTGGCCCCTGCCGATCGATCTGAGTGGGGTCATGTGCCACCATAAAGAAAATCTTCAGCAACTGACCAAAAGAAATCTGCTGCGGATCATAAGTAACCTGCACCACCTCAGCATGACCAGTCGCTCCACGGCTAACCGCCGAGTAGTTGGCCGTAGCAGCATTACCACCAGCGTAGCCAGAAACCACACTAGAGACTCCTTGCAATTTCTCAAAAACTCCTTCGACCCCCCAAAAACAGCCGCCCGCCAAAACGATCGTTTGTTGACCAGTAGTTTTGCCGGGTAAAATATCGGCCTGTGGGTTCAATTGCTTTTTTATAGCTAAGGTATTTGTCAAATTACCTGGGCGACTTGCAAAAATAGTTTGGTTTACACCATAAGCAATAGCAATAATTAGCAGTACAGATATTCCAACAGCGATGCCTTGGCGGCCAGTAAATTTAAAGTTTGACAGCATATTTTAGTGATCAGGTATTCCGTTTTGGTAAAAGTCCATATTGATTGACATTCGGGCTTTCCTTTAAGATACACTTCACAACTCCTAGTGGATGGCTAGCAACCGGGTGTCACAATCGCGGTAAAATTGCAAAGCTCCAGCGTTACACTTCTTTATGTCTGACACTCCAGCCCTCTACGAAGGCAAAGCTAAGATCCTTTACCCTACCGAAGATCCGGACGTGTTGCTCACCTACTTTAAAGATGATGCCACCGCGTTTAATGCTCAAAAAAAGGGCACGATCGTCGATAAAGGAATCATCAACTGTGAGATTACCACCCACTTATTTAAACTGATTGCTCAAAAAGGCATTTCCACCCACTACATTGATCGCCCTAGCCCCCGCGAAATGCGGGTAAAAGCAGTCCAAATTATTCCCTTAGAAGTGGTAGTGCGCAACATTGCCGCTGGCAGCCTCTGCAAACAGACCGGACTAGCGATCGGCACAGTCTTACCTCAGCCTTTGGTGGAGTTTTATTACAAAGACGATGCCATGGGCGACCCCTTGTTGACCCTCGATCGTCTCTATCTGATTAATGCGGCTACAGCAGCGGAGGTAGCTGAGTTACAGACTAAGGCATTAGAGATCGATCGAATTCTCACTGACTTCTTTGGTCAGTGTGGAATTACGCTAGTTGATTTCAAACTAGAGTTTGGCATCGATAAATCTGGTCAAATCTTATTGGCCGACGAAATTAGCCCCGATAGCTGCCGTCTGTGGCTCGCCGACGAAAGCGATCCGGTCAAGCGCATTCTCGATAAAGATCGCTTCCGTCAAGATCTTGGCCAGGTAGAAAATGCCTACCAACAAGTGCTCGATCGAGTGCGCAGCCACAGTTAATTACCCAATAGCAACGAGGTGGGATTTCAACAATTCCCATACTTTTCAGCTATTCCTCCCAAGCCAAAGCCCCCGGTGGTGCGTAATGATATCAAATTATATCGATGCTCCACCGGAACACTATCCAGACCTAGTAGTCTTGGAACCAAGTCCATGTCCGCGTCAGGTGTATCGAAGTAATGAAATTCTACTCAAAACTAATTCTTGTGCCCATGCTTGCAACAGTAGGTAACGTCAATTCCGCCATGGCATCCCCCACCAACTCAGTTGCTGGGCTAGAAGCTGCCGCCACTCGGCTAGACCTCGCGTCTGTTGCAAATAGCGCCAAAATTCTGCAACCTGATGCTAATGCCACAGCACCAAAATTAGAAGATTCAGCTATTTTGGCGAAACGGAGCGTCAAGAAAAAGCCCCGGGTCAATAAAGCGCCTGCGAAGCCACCAACTCGCCTGCCGGCTCCTACTGAGCAACCAGCAGATTCCACGCCCCCACCGGCTGAATCATCTTCAACCTCCAGTAAACGGGTATTGGTGACGGCGATCGAGGTGCAGTCCACCACCGGCACGATTTCTCCCGAGCTGAAAACTCAGGTGCTAGGAGCAATTACCAGCAAGGTTGGCCAACCCACCACCAGCGAACAACTGCAACAGGATGTCAACGCCATTCAGGCTCTCGGCGCTTTCCAAGAAGTTCGCACCCAGCCCCAACAAAACTCTCAAGGAGTCAAACTCACCTATTTAGTCACGCCCTTTGGCAATGTCAACAAAGTGGTCATCAAAACACTGCCAGAAGGTACTTCTACGGTCTTGACCCAAGCTGATACCGATAAAATTTTTGGCAATGTCTATGGCCAAAGCTTAAATGCCGCTACCCTACAAGAAGACATCAAAGCCCTCAACGAGTTCTACAAAGATCAAGGCTATGCCCTGGCACAAGTTGTAAAAGTCGAAAATATCGGTGCCGATGGAGTGCTGAACATTGTTGTGGCCGAAGGAATAATCGAAGATTTACAAGTGCGCTTTTTGAACAAAGAACGGAAGCCAGTAGATGATAAAGGCCAGCCGATTAAAGGTGCCACCCGCGAATTTATCATCACCCGAGAAATTGCTTCTCGGCCTGGTCAGGTTTTCAATAACAAAAAAATCCAACAAGATCTGCGCCGGATTTTTGCCCTGGGACTGTTTGAAGACCTCGCACTCACCCTGGCTCCAGGAACTACCGATCCAGCCAAGGCCGTAGTACAAATCAATGTCATTGAACGAAAGAGCGGCTCCATTACTGCCGGGGGCGGGGTCAGTTCATCGAGCGGACTCTTTGGTTCGGTCAGTTATCAAGAGCAAAATTTGGGTGGCAATGGCCAAAAACTGGGCGGTGAAATCCAGATCGGTACCAGAGAAACCTTATTTGACATTAACTTAACTGATCCATGGATTGCCGGTGACCCCAATCGCACTTCTTACAACCTGAACGTGTTTCAGCGCAGTTCTAATTCGCTGATTTTTGATGGCGGAACGAATCCAGTGCGCCTGCCGGGCAGAATTACTACTACAACTGAAACGATCCCGGCAACTGAAGATAATGGTGTGGGTGATCCGCTTGTTACTGGAACAACTGTACCGCCTGGTACTGTAATTAATGGTGACACCCCCAGAGTGTTACGGAGCGGTGGCGGGATTACCTTTACTCGTCCCTTAGATGGTAATCCTTATTCTGATAGTCCCTGGCGGGCTTCCGCAGGCGTGCAATATCAGAAAGTCTCCATCCAAAATTCTAGCGGCAATGGTGCCGCCTTAGATGCGGCTGGTAGACAGTTGACCGCCAGTGGTACGAGCCAAGATGATTTATTACTATTGCAACTGGGTCTGAGCCAAGATTTGCGCAATAACTTTGCTGAGCCAACTCAGGGTTCGCTGCTCCGACTAGGCTTAGATCAAGCGGGACCAGTTGGCTCTGGCAGTATTTCTTTGACCCGAGTACGGGGCAGCTATACCCAGTACGTGCCCGTGAGCTTGGTGAACTTTGATAAGGGCGCTCAGGCACTGGTACTCAATGTCCAAGGCGGTACTATTTTGGGTAATGTGCCACCATACGAAGCCTTTAGTTTGGGCGGTACTACCTCGGTCAGAGGCTACGATGACGGTGCAGTGGGTTCTGGTAAGAGCTACTTGCAAGCCACCGCCGAATATCGCTTCCCGATCGCCTCAATTTTTGGTGGTACTATCTTTGCCGACTACGGCACCGACTTAGGTACTGGCAACCAGGTAATTGGTGATCCTGCTGGAGTTCGGGGCAAGCCAGGTAATGGTTTTGGCTATGGAGCTGGCATTCGAGTCAACTCCCCACTGGGTGCGCTGCGCTTAGATTATGGATTTAACAGTCAAGGCAGTAGCCGTATTCAGTTTGGGATTGGCGAAAGATTCTAATTTTTTGGATCATCAGCAGCAAAATCTCCTTTCTCACCGATCGGAGATTTTGCTAACTTGCTGGCATCGTTACTAGTTTTTGGCTCACTTTCTTCTAGAGGGTGAGCTATTTGCATTTGGCCTTTTTGTTGTCTGGCCGCAGCATTCCGCCACTTCACAGTAAAAGTCAACAGTGCCACTACTCCGATCGCCACCGTCCCGATCGCCATTGAGCTAGCCCCCTGCATTTGCATGGCCACCATATCGGCAGCCAGGGTAACTCCCCATAAAATAATTGCCGAATGTCCTTGAGATAATCCCCAAGACATCAAACCATGGTGCAGGTGATCTTTGCCCGGGGTACTCAGCGGGTTTTTACCAGCCATCACCCGCCGCACAATTACCTGAGTAGTGTCTACGACCGGCACCAATAAAAACATGGCCGTCGGTACCAGTGAAAAAATAGTAGTAACTTTTACACTGCCCAAAATACTAGTAGCCGCCAAAACATAGCCCAAAAAATAGGCTCCGGCATCGCCCATAATAATCCGCGAGGGATGGTAATTGTGGCGCAGAAACCCCAGAGATGAACCAGAAACCGCCGACAAAATGAGGGTAGCAGCCGCCCGATCTCTAAACTGCGCTGAAGCTGCTAACAAACTCATCCCCGTAATAAAGCTAATACCCCCCGCCAAGCCATCCATGCCATCCATTAAGTTCACAGCATTGGTGATGCCCACAATCCAAAACACGGTAGCCAAAACCGAGAGGGTGCCATCGATCGGAGTGCCCAAAGTAACTTTGATGGTAATGCCCACCACCACCAGCAACAGCGAAACCAAAATCTGTACCACCAGCCGAAATAGCGGTGGCAGGCCAAACTGATCGTCAATAAACCCTACCAACACCAAAATCGAAGCCCCCAGCAAAATTGCCAGGATTTGCACCAACACGTCATCCCATACCATTGGACTAAGGCAGGCCGCCAAAATCAGGGCGGCAATTACCCCCGCATAAATAGCCAACCCCCCGGCATTGGGCAATGGTTCACGATTCAAACGGCGCTGGTTGGGTTGATCTGCCCAGCCTACTTTTATGGAAAAAGAGCGCAGTTTGGGAATAAACCGATGCGTTACGCCCCATCCCAAAATAAAAGTCAAAACCACCGACAGCCAACCAGTCCCACGGGGATCACTGATGCCGATCGATCTCATGTAGTCAAAGATAATATCCATGTTGCTAGTGATTTTCGGGTAGAGATACTGCGTGATCTGGCAAGTTATCAGGATAGTGATCTGGGCAATGAGGGGCAGGCTGACCTTCAGCATCAGCCGGATGCTGGAGAGCGCAGTTTTTACAGACTCCAAAAAATTCTAAGGTGTGATAATAAATCCGAAATTGGTGATTGGCCTGAAATTCGGCTTCTAGTTGATGTACCGGACATTCCAAAATCGGAATAGATTCTTGGCAGTGCAAACAGGTTAAATGGTGGCGGTCTTCATGCACCGAGCCATACAGAGATTCGCCACTAGCCAAAGTACGCACCTGTACCACCCCCGCTAACTTCAGAGCGTCAAGGGCGCGGTAGACCGTGGCCAAGCCTACGCCCTGACTGCGATTACGCAATTCTACATAAATGTCTTGCGCCGATACCGATCGCTGCATTTGTTTTAAAAGTTGCAGAATGCGGTCTTGGCTGCGGGTAAGTACCACTTTCATGAGCAGCGAATGCTGGGAGCTAAAGATTTACGGCTAGTTTGCAGCCATGGCGTTATATTATCAGAAAGCCGACTTCAAACCCTGTGCTTCGCAGCCGGGAATAAGCCCTTTTTTTCTAGTCAGAAGAGTGTTAAATGGGTCTTGATGGCGGGTTTTTATCTCCAGAATTTTACCAAATATGGCTCAAACTTATCAGGCTCGAATTTATGTTACTCTGCGCCCTTCGGTGTTAGACCCTGCTGGAGCAGCGGTGCAGGCGGGCATTAAACAAATGGGCTTTGCCGGAATTAGCGATGTGCGCATTGGCAAGTATGTAGAGATGTCGGTGGTGGCGATCGATCAAGCCACGGCTACTACTGAACTAGATAAAATTTGCGGCCAGTTGTTGGCCAACCCGGTAATTGAAAACTATCGCATAGAGCTGCTAGCTCCTGTTGGGGTCTAGTGATGAAAAGTGTCAAGTTTGGGGTAGTGGTTTTTCCGGGTTCTAACTGCGATCGAGATGTGGCCTATGTGACTCGGGATGTGCTGCAAATGCCCACTAGGATGGTATGGCACCAAGAAACCAACATTGATGATCTAGATGTGGTGGTGCTGCCCGGAGGCTTTAGCTATGGCGATTATCTACGCTGTGGGGCGATTGCCCGGTTTTCGCCGATTGTCCAGGCAATTGTAGATCATGCGGCTAAGGGTAAATATGTGTTGGGCATCTGTAACGGCTTTCAGGTATTAACCGAGATTGGTTTGCTGCCGGGAGCTTTGGTGCGTAACCGCGATTTGCATTTTATTTGCGATCGAGTGCCACTCACAATCAATCAAAGCATGGCACCTTGGACTAGCAGCTATCTTGAAAGTAAAATTACTCTGCCGATCGCCCATGGGGAGGGCTGCTATTTTGCAGAGGCTGATACTTTGGCTAAGCTAGCAGACAAACAGCAGGTGCTATTTAAGTATGCAGGCGAAAATCCCAATGGGTCTTTGCAGTCGATCGCCGGTATTTGTAATGACCAGAAAAACGTATTGGGCATGATGCCTCATCCAGAAAGGGCTGCCGACCCAACATTGGGCAGCACAGATGGCCTGGGGATTTTTCACAGCTTGGTCACAGCCTGCGCCAGTTAAGCTGCCCTAAAGACACAAAAAAGAGCCGAGATATTTCTCTGGCTCTTTTTTGTGTTTAGCTAGATATTAGCCGCGACCGCGAGGCTTAGTTCTAGGTTTGCGTTGCTCAGGAGCAAAAGGTTGATCAGGTGTAACTGGAGCAGTAGGTGCAATTGCACAACTACAACCATTAGCACCACCAGCAATGATAACGAAGTCATTAAAGTCGTCATCATTTCTGGCAGCTCCAGTAACTTGCCTACCGACAGCTTGGTCATCCCAGTTGATTTTGACTCCTTGAGAACCTAAGCCCTCAAAGCCTTTATCAAATTTAGTCTGCTGGCGATTATTGGGGTTTTTCAGATCATTGGAGAACACCAAAGAAGCGACCCGACCACTGCCAGTTCTGGACTCTAGATAGAGAGTGTAGGGAGTGTTCGCTTTGAAGGTAAAGGTGTTTTTGGGTTGACTGACAGCATTGCCGGGAGTACCCAAAAAGTCGGTTGCTTTGTTGACAGCACGTTCGTTACTGTCAGAAGGCTTGTCTTCTTTAATCAGAGGAGTTTTTTCACCACTGTTTAAATCCATTACACCGAAGGTTGCCAAGAAAGAGCCATGAGATTCTAAGAACTCAAAGTCGATCGCGGTATCAGTGTCAAAGGTAATTGCATTACTGCCAAACTCATCGGCGGCGAAGGCTGCGGGGGCGGCCAAACCTAGAAGAGCAGCACCGGCGAAGCCAGCACCCAAAATAGATAGAAATTTGTTTGCCATTGTTTTAGTTGTTTCAGGGTTTAGAGAGTGATACTACCAAGTAGGGCCGACTTGAGCGCCAGATGTAGCAGCGCCTAATTTGTCCGGACCAGGATTCTTCACTGATTCTAAGAAAGCAGCCGCGTCAGCTTGCGCTTTCGCTAAGTTTGCTTCTAATTGAGCACGCTCTTGTGCTCCACCATCACCGGCTGGCTTGGCACAATTACATTCCTGACTACCACGTGCAAAGTATCTAGGGCCAGAAGGACCAGCAGGTGGTGGAGTAAAAGAATTCAAGGCATTTTGAGCCGCAGCTAACTGCTGTTGCAAAGACTGCGCTTGACCAAGGGTATTGGAATTAAACCCGGCACTGCCAGCAGAACCAGAAAAACCCTGCCCAGGAGTGGAACTATTAGAGTTGTTAAAACCCGAAAAGTTCGAGTTATTGGTGCCTGTAGCGTTAGAGTTGTTAAATTGGGCGGAAGCTGGAGCAGCGAAGCAAGCGGCAGCCAGCACAGCAGCGGCGAGGCTATCACGTAATTTCATAATTTGTTTTCCTGAGAATTATAATTTGTCAACCTAGAACTTAAAGGCAGTTCCAACACCCAGCACAAACCGCGCACTTTGATTATTGACACCAGATATATCACGGAATGCTGGAGTAATAACTAGCGGAAAGCCATCAAAAGAGAACGAAAGACCAGCAGCCAAGTCTTGGCCAGTCCATTCCACAATTGCACTAACGGGCTTAGCTAAACGGAGAGCCGCCGAACCGAAAACATTTACACCCCCAGCATTTAAGTTGGTGCTAGTTGTGGTGCTAGACAAGAACTGTCCACCTCCGACACCTGCCGAGAGAGAAATTCTACTGAGGAAACTCTCAAGTTCTTCGGTGGTACGGAGCACTTGAGTGGCAACTGCATAGTAAGAGTTGCGGGGAAAGTCGCTGGCAGTGCCAGTGTTACCGAAAGTAACGTTGGCGAAACGATTCCAGCCCACGGCCACAGCACTATCCCCAAAACGCTTGTGTAGCTTGGCATTAAAACCGCCGCTACCAAATCCTTGGCTAGTACCAAAACTATTAATAGTGTATGAAAGCTCTAAGCCCACGGCATCGTTAGCATCAAATAGACCCACTCCAACGCCTAGCTCACCATCGGACTGTGATGTACCACGAGTACGAAACTGATAGCTACCAGACAAGAAACCTACGCCACCATCAGCACCAAAGCCGACTGGGTTATTGATGCTCAACGCTGGAGATATACTAAACCCTTGAGAGTTAGGTGCAGCTACTGGGAACTTTTGACTGTTCAGCTCTCCGAGTTGTCTGTCTAAATCAGCCGTAGTTTGAGAATTCTGAGACAATAGATTAGTATTTTCTGCTTTAGCTGGCTGCAACTGAGTGCTAGCTGGGGCAGATTTAAGAGCAGTTGGCTGTTTAGCTTTTTTCTTGTTGGTTGGTCTTCCTGCTAATTTAGTAGTAGCAAAAGGATTATCAAGGTTATCTACAGCTACTGGCTCAGAGAAAGTTACCGACTCTAAGGGTGCTACTGGCTGGCTAACAGTGCCAAAAGGATCTGCTGCGGCTATTTTTTGGGCAGGAGCAAAGCTTTCTGCACTAGCAAAAGGATCTGATAAGTTAGCACTGTTGTCTGCCAAACCATTTGCCTTGCTGTCAGCCAGATTAGTGGATGGATCGGCAACTACGTCGAAATTGCCTGCTGCCTGACTGGGCATTTCTGCAACTATGGGCAAAAAGCAAGCTAGGCTTACCGACCACAATAATCGTTTCATACTTGAATACTCCCTGTTTTGAGGAACCTAATCGATTTGAACTGTGTAATCTAATTCATATATAAGCCCATACCAACCATAATACTTATGCTTCAAGTTACGAAGATTTGTAGTACTATCAGGTATGCCAACATATAAATTTTTACAAGCGAAAATTATTGGCTCATTATATTGTTTGTGAAGGTTTAAATCAATAGTTTTAACAAAAATTGTTAAGACTTATAGATTTTGACCGCGAGTTGAACTAACTATGTACACAGTGCTGCCGACTTATGCTTTCCTATTTTTGTTCCATTAGTTGCCAGGAAGGACTAAAAATATTTGCTGGACATTATGACAAAATCTTCACAGAGTAAATCGATGATTCATGAGACATCATCTGTTGATAATTCACTGCCCAGCCTACCGATCCAGATCGCGATTGTGGGTGATATTCATGGCGAATGGAGCGATCTAGATAACAATTTGTTATGTCAACTAGATCTAGATTTGGTGTTGTTTGTCGGCGACTTGGGCAACGAAGATGTGGCCGTGGCTAACCACATAGCCCAGTTAGAACTGCCCAAAGCAGTGATTTTGGGCAATCATGATGCCTGGTTTACAGCCAGTCCTTGGGGACAAAGCAAATGCCCTTACGATCGAACAATCGAAGATCGAGTACAGCAGCAATTAGATGTGTTAGGAATTCACCACGTGGGCTACGGTCAGCTAGATTTCCCGGAGTTGAATTTGAGTGTGGTGGGCAGCAGACCTTTTAGCTGGGGAGGCCGAGATTGGCGTAATAAGGACTTTTATCAACAGCGGTTTGGAGTGAGTGGCTTTCCAGAGTCGATCGAGCGAATTACCAGCGCAGCCGCTCAGACCTCTACCGATCGACTAATTTTTATCGGCCACAATGGGCCCACTGGCTTGGGCGATCAACCAGAAGACATCTGTGGCCGCGATTGGGAAACTACCGGCGGCGACTATGGCGATCCAGACTTTGCGGCGGCTTTGACGGCAGTAAAAAATACCGGCAAAAGTATCCCTTTGGTCGCTTTTGGTCACATGCACCATCGGCTCCGCCACACTCAGGAGCGACTGCGCACGGCTTATCGGCAAGTAAATGATACTTTGTATCTAAATGCGGCGCGTTGTCCTCGGCTGGTGGAAACGGCAGGCCAAGCTTTACGGAATTTTTCGGTGGTAACTTTGCGGGGCGATCGGGCGATCGGAGCCGGTTTGATTTGGGTGGATACAGCAGGACAGGTTTGCAGTGAAGAGCCATATTTGTTGTGCTAAAATAGACATCCAATCTGGAGAGGTGGCAGAGTGGTCGATTGCGTCCGACTTGAAATCGGATGAAGTGAAAGCTTCCGAGAGTTCGAATCTCTCCTTCTCCGTGTTACAAAAAGAATGGTGGCTGAGATTTTTCTCAGCCACCATTCTTTTTGTGCATACTACCTAGTGGTAGCGCCAAGTGGTAGTACCTTTTTTGTCGATCAACTCAATACCCTTCGCCTCTAACTCTTGGCGAATTCGATCGGCCTCCGCAAAATTCTTATCCTGACGAGCTTTGTTGCGCTGATCTACCAAAGCATCAATTTCTGCATCAGACTGATCGGAGAGCTGCTCGATAGCTGCTGCCGCCTTTACCTCTAAGCCCAACACATGAGCCAAAACGGAGAGTTCTTGCCACTGCCGAAATAACACCCCAGATTCTACGGTCAGCTCAGCGCCATGATTTAGATTATTAGCTTGTTTACCCAAGCTCTTAGCTAACTCAAACAATACTGCTAAGCCACCGGCAAAGTTAAAGTCTTCATCTACCGCCATACAAAATTTTTGGAAGCTGGTACTTTGGGCATCGGCGGTTGCGATGGCTGCGGTCTGCATTACTGCTGCCTGAGTAGCGGGTTTTGGAGCAGATCGATCCTTAAAGATGGCGGTCAACAGTCCCCTCAAGGTGGCAAAAAATCTTTCCCGAGGAGCTTTAAACAAAATAGTGCGGGCAAATACGACTAAACCAACCACCTTGAAGAATTCTGGTAACACCGGCACGGTATTGAAATTAGAGATAAAGCTGGCTAAGAACTTAATGGGGAACTGGGTGAAAAATAAAATCACCGCCAGCACAATTAAGCCTCGATATTCTAAGCCAAACTTGCGGGCATTATCAGGCAGAGTAACAAAAGGAGCCAAGGGCAACACGTCTTCTAAAGAGCTAAAAGAACTCTGGGGAGCAGCAGGCAGCTCAGGAGCCTTAGGCGCTTCCGCATTCAAATCCCAGCCTAGTTTTGCCCCAAATTGGGCACCAAAGAGCAGACCGGTTTTCAAGGTTTGCCAACTGGTGGCATTGCTGGCCAAGGCGGTTTTGGTGAAATCTAGGGGCTTCCGATATTGCGCCGTAAGAATAAACAATCGCACCACCATCGGATCTACCGGGTCAGGCGATCGATCCAATAGATCCTGAATAGTTGTGAAGTTACCCAAAGACTTGGACATCTTCACTCCATTTACTACCACCATGCCATTGTGCATCCAGTACTTAGCCAAAGGATGATTGTGAGCGCCTTCGGACTGGGCGATTTCGTTTTCGTGGTGAGGAAAGATCAGATCACTACCGCCGCAGTGAATATCAATTTCACCATCAAAAGCTGCATCAATCATCGCCGAACATTCAATGTGCCAGCCCGGTCTTCCTTTACCCCAAGGGGAATCCCAGGAGGGTTCGCCCTCTTTGGCACTCTTCCACAGGGCAAAGTCGCCGGGGTTTTCTTTTTGTTCTGCGGAATCTTCTACTCGACCACTAGCTCCGGCCAGCATATCTTCTAGCTTGCGGCCAGAAAGTTTCCCATAGCCCGGAAATTTGGCCACTCGATAATATACATCTCCAGCAGCAGCATAGGCCAAGCCTTTGGTTTCGAGATCTTTAATCAGGTCAATAATTTGGCTAATGTGCTCGGTTGCCCGAGGGTAACTGGTAGCGGGCTTGACGTTTAAGCGTGCCAAGTCGGCTAAATAAGCCTCAATGTATTTACCGGCCACAGCTTCCATCGAAGAATCTTGCTCTCGGGCACGATTTAGAATTTTGTCATCAATGTCTGTAAAGTTTTGAATATATTTGACGCTGTAGCCGCGCCATTCTAAATAGCGTCGCACTGTATCCCAGACCACATAAGAACGACCATGACCCACATGGCATAAGTCATACACCGTCACACCACAGCAATACATATTCACCTGCTGCGGCACCAAGGGCTGGAACGGCTCTTTTTGAGAAGTAAGGGTGTTATAAATACTAATGCTCATGGTGATCTGTGGTTTGCTAGAATGTCGATCGATTGAATGCTCTACAACATCAAATCAGTAACATCATATCAACTCTCCCACCCCACCCATGACTTCTGCCACCATTACTAGCACTCCCACCACTGCGGACAGCACTCGTAAGATTTTGCCTGTCACCATCATCACTGGCTTTTTGGGCAGTGGTAAGACCACTTTGCTCAATCATATTTTGACCAATCAACAGGGGCTAAAAACGGCTGTGTTGGTCAATGAGTTTGGCGAAATTG
>JAAFHZ010000038.1 GCA_013297675.1 Synechococcales cyanobacterium bin59.metabat.ball.084
TCAACGCTGGATCACAAGCCGTGCCGCCAAGTGGCAAGAACTTGAAGCTTTGTTACAACGAGTAGAAAAGCAGGGAATTAAATCTTTAAATGCTGCCGAAATTGGTAACTTGGCCAGCTTATATCGATCGCCGCAGATTTGGCGCGAGCCCAGACTAACCAAATTAGTCCTAGCATTATCCAAGAGCTGCAAAGCCTCACCAGCCGAGCTTATAGCCAGGTCTATCGCGGCTCTCATCGCCAAGAACTGACTGGCCTGATCAAGTTTTACGCCTGGGATCTGCCGCAAGTAATTCGAGCAACCTGGGTGTACACAGCAATTGCTACCGGGCTGTTTATTCTGGGGGGCTTAATTGGCTGGTGGTGTGCTTGGAAAGACCCCAGCTTTTTACCACTAGTAATGCCCCAAGAATTAATCGAAAAAGTACGAGATAAGCGTGAGCTATGGATGGGTTCAATTTTAGGCAGTGAGCCACTGGCCGCCAGCGGCATTATGATTAACAATATGGTCGTGTCTTTTCGGGTTGTGGCTGGGGGCATTAGTGCCGGAGCTTTTACGGTCTATGCGCTGTTTTTCAACGGCTTGATGATTGGCGGTGCTGCGACTCTAGTTGCTCAACATAGTCTGGCCTATCCTTTTTGGGCTTTTGTTTTTCCCCATGGTTCTTTGGAACTCCCGGCAATTTTTCTGGCTGGTGGAGCTGGTTTATTGATTGCCAAAGGTATTCTGTGGCCGGGTCAATATCGACGACGAGATGCGTTGAAAATATATGGGGCACAGGCGGCGCAGTTGGTGATGGGCATTGTGCCCATGCTGTTTGTAGCTGGCCTAATTGAAGGGTTCTTTTCACCGCAAGAAGTAATTCCTGGCATTTTTAAGTATTTAGTAGGCAGCATTATTTTTGTGCTGCTGATTCTGTACTGCCTGCGCAAACCAACTAAAAACAAAGACCTGTAAAAATAGCATTGAAACGCTTCTATCTCCTTTCAACAGACTTAGGAGACTAAATATCTGCTTCTCCTAACTTGAGCTGCAATTGTGGAATTTCTTTTTGGACGATGACCACTGTAGGTAGGAAATTCTTAGCGGCTGGATTTGCAGAGACGATCACGGGGTCACGGTTGTCCTTCTTGGATTTGTGGCAAGGGGTTTTATCAGTGGGGATTTTGCTGGTTGAGGGCGATCAGTTTTGATAAATGAGGATCTAACTCCGAGAACGTTCAATATGTTGGGTGGGGTTTTATGACAATTACAACAAATAAACTAATAGGTTTGTAAAAATTTTGTAATAATACTCCGGTGCAATAAGTATGGTGTTATGCTGAAATTTGTCTGCCTAATATGCTGATTAAGAGTGTTAGGCTGACAAATTTCCGTCTAATAACCCTGAGAGGGTGTGTTAGGTGGAAAAATTTCTATCTATGATCCCATTCTGGGGTGTTAGACGGAATCAATTCAGTCTAATCACTTGTTAGATCTCTTACGATAAATGTCTATTGTTTACGGAGTTGGTTAATTGATGAAATTTTTCACGAGCTTTTTGATCAGTGTTGGCGGTTTGTACTTTACTGTGTTGATAGTTGCATGTGACAGCACACCTACAAGTTTATCTTCATCTCCTAGTCCTTTGCCAAGCAGCACATCCAAGACCCCTGCTTCAAATCCTTCGGCGGGCAGCACATCCAAGACCCCTACTTCAAGTCCTTCGGCGGGCGTTACAATGGCAAACTTTAGCCAACTGAAAACTGGTATGGCTTACGCTCAAGTTGTGAAAATTTTGGGCAAGGATGGTGAGGAGATCAGTAGTAATGAGATTAGCGGTATCAAAACTGTTATGTACAAATGGGATGGAAACGGCTTTGGTGCCAATATGAATGCGATGTTCCAAAATGGTAAGCTTATGAGTAAGTCGCAATTCGGCTTGAAGTAAAGGAAATCCACAAATACCAGTTCTTTCAATCACTTAAGCCAAAGTAAGCGAATAGCTATGTAGAACTCTGCAAAATTGACGCTGATCTAACAAACCTGTTGCACGCCGACTAAAAACGAATTGACTATCCCAAAGCTCTCTAGTAGCGGGTGAACAGGAACGTTAGACCGCTTACAGAATTTACGTGCAAATATCAAAACATGAAACAGCGAGTCTTCATCGGTTCTTCTTCCGAGTCGCTACGTCTAGCACATGCATTGCAGTCCGGATTAGAGAGGATAGCTGAAGTCACAGTCTGGGATCAAGATGTATTTCGTTTGTCACAGCCAACACTCGAAAGTCTTGTCAGAGCTGTTCAATCTTCTGATTTCGCAATTTTTGTATTTGCACCTGACGACAAAATAACCATTCGGGGAGCACAACTCAATGCGGCAAGGGACAATGTGATCTACGAACTAGGCTTGTTCTCGGGTTGGCTGGGGTATCAACGCTGCTTTCTGTTAAAGCCTCAGGGTGCCACGAAGCTTCGTATTCCATCCGACTTGCTAGGGATCACCTGTGCCGAGTACGTAGCTGATCGCAGCGACCAGAACTTAAGTGCGGCATTAGCTAATGCGGTCCAGTCTATCGCTGCCGTAATTGAAAAGCTTGGCTCATTTTCGTCAGAGGACATGCTCTTTGACGGAGATCCGACACTCAAGGATATCCCTGCATTAGTCACAAACAAGAAACTTGCTGGGCTGTGGCTGTCTCGTTTCACATATCGTGCTTTTCGCAATAACGAGATTGTTGAGGGACTACAGTTCAATCTTGAGTATCTTGCAGCACACGGGTCTCGATCCCTTCAAGGGCGAAACGTTCTTGTAGAGAGCGGTGGAGGAAAAGAATATCGACATGAGCTACGCCTAACAATCGTCCGAGACCATATCCTTGGCCGATGGTTTAATGTGAATAGCCAGAACTTCGGTACCTTTCAGCTTCAAATACACAACTGGCATTTGCTAATGAAAGGAAAGCATTTTGGTAATGCCAACGATAACTCAGTGCAAGCGGGAGAATGGCAGTGGATAAGAGTTGATCTGGGGCGCACCTCTACCGTCGATGCGCTGAGCCGACTTACCCGTAGCCGTTTACTCCCAATCAAGTCACTAGAAACCATGATGGCAGATTATATTGCTAGCGAAAAGGCAATTCCGCTGACTGAAATGATAGCAGGGAGTATTAAGAAAGGCGCTTCGTGAAAATGGTTAGCGCTCAACATCTTGACTGACTATATCTCTTGGCTGTAACCCAAGTCATGAAACCGCACGAATGCAAGTTATGTGAACAACGCTGGGTGATAAGATGACTTTCATCCGAGACGGAAATAGCTTTCATACTGATGAATAATTCTGAACTACAAATCCAAGCTCAAAAGATTTTGGATAACATTGCTTTCATGCCTTTTGAACAATGCCAACCTCTGACCCGTGGATTTGAAAGCATTCCTGCTCGTCCTGGAATATATGCAATCAGACATAGAACCGATGGACTACTTTATATTGGTAAAACCAAAAGTTTGCGAGGACGCTTCAGCGGTGGTCATAAAGCTTTTTTGTGGGCATGGCTCGACAAATACAACGACGAAGACGTGCGGATTGCAGTGGAACTCATTGCACACTGGGGAAATCCCACGCTACTATTAGAGCTAGAAGCCATCATCCTTCGAGCAACTGAGCCACCGTACAACGTTCAAATTCCAGCAGAGATGTAAAGCTATGCAAACCCAACTTCACGAACAACTTTCCCGCTCCGATGCTGAAGTTATTCTATTGCGATTACCCGAACGAATTCGCACTGCTCTAATCGATCGGGCTGCTGAAATTGACTACCCGATCGAAGCAGTCGTGGAAATGGCGATCGCTAGTTTTCTTGACACCGAAGCTTTAGGTTTTGTCGATTGCAAACCAGGGCGTGGACAGTAAGCTTCTGGCTAGAGCAGTCTAACAAACCTGTTGCACGCCGACTAAAACCAATTTAACGACCCCCAAAATGCTCTAGTAGCGGGTGAACAGGAACGTTAGACTGACAGTATTTTGATATGGAATATTTGCTAATCAATGAAAGCGCCAATTTAATGTAGAGAGGCAATATGCCAAACAACATAAGACTGAGTATGTTTGTCTTCGGAGCAATTCTTTTACTGGTTGGCATTGTTGGAGGTAAATTCAAGCTATTTGGAGCTGAGATCGCAGCAATAGTCTCAAATCCAATCTTGCGCTTTGTTTCATCTGCATTGGGAACTGTTCTTTTAGTCACTTCAATACTTAACCTGAATACGATTTTCCCTCCTGAATGTAGAATATTAGTGCATGATCCAACTGCACCGCTTAATATTCGAGAGTCTCCAAATGGAAAAATAATAGGGACACTACCAAGTGGGGAAATTTTAAAAGTCAAACGCAACTTACGTGATTGGCTTGTAATTGAGTATAAGGGAGGAGAAGGTTTTGTACACAGTAAGCTCACGAAGGAGGAATGCAATTCGCTCATTGATCCAAAGCTTTAATCGAGATTTTAGAGTATCTTAAGAGTAAACTTAGACATGAAGATAGAGTTGTATCAAGAAGTTTCATTAACTCATGACTTTCCAGAGCATGGCCTGAAACATGGCGACGTTGCCATGTTTGTTGATTTTGTTCCTCATCCAAGTGGCGGAGAAGAAGGCTGCGTACTGGAAGTTTTTAATGCCATTGATGAATCTCTTACCACGATCTCTGTTCCAATCTCCGTTGTAGAGGCTTTACGATCTGATGAAGTTTTATCCGTTCGCCCCTTGGCAAAAGCACTTTGATCCGGCAGTCTAACAAACCCGTTGCACACCGACTGAGTTGGGCTGACAATCCTAAAAAGCTTCTAGCAGCGGGTGAACGGGAACGTTAGACCGCAAATCAAAAACTAAAAAAACCGGAGGAATAAAACCATGTCAGCAAGTATCTATACTCGACCTAAACATATAGGCGGTGGTTACGTAACTTTTATTACTGTTGATGGAAAAGAATATAAGGGAGAAGGGAAAACAGAAGCTGAGTCGTTAGTGGCTGCCCAAGCTGCTGTACAAGTTGGTAATAAGTAATCTCTAAGTCAGTAGTGGTGGCTTCACATTAGTATAGAAGTTGCCACTACTACCAATACATCATTACCATCGATTGAATCTCTAGATCCTACTCCTCAAGTCACTATTGACTGTGGATTAAGGTTAGAATGAGCAGGCGATCGTTTCCTTCTACCAATTCTCAGACAAGGAGATTCTCAAATGCCATTAGCTCAACTCATGTCACAAATCCAAGAGCTTCCAAAAATTGATAAGCTTCGGCTAATGCAGTTTCTTGCGACAGAATTGGTCAACGAAGAAGATGTAAACTTTTTTGTCGCCAACCAAGAGTATCCAGTGTGGTCGCCGTACAACTGTTCTGAGGCTGCCAATGTCTTGATGGATCTTCTCGCAACAAAGCAACGAGGGAAGAATGGTTGACTCTCAAAGATTTCCCTACAAAATCATTGACAGTAGCCTTGGCATGGTCGATCGAATGCCATACCTGCCTTTGATGCTCAGCCTTGACGGTCGATCCCTAAACACTGAGGGTTTATTGGATACAGGTGCAAGCGTCAATGTTTTGCCCTATGAGTTGGGTTTACAACTGGGCTTAATTTGGGAGGGTGAAACGCTTTCAGTTTTATTGGCAGGGAATTTAGCTCGATTTGAAGCTCGTGCAGTCGTTGTTGATGCTCAAGTCAGTTCATTCCCCACCTTTAATCTTGCATTTGCTTGGACACAAGCACCAAATGTGCCTTTAATCTTGGGACAAGCTAATTTTTTCTTTGAGTTTGATGTTTGTTTTTTTCGTGCGCGTTCTGAATTTGAAGTTCGTCCCAAACAGGTTGGTTCAGTTGGCAGCGACCAGTGAGGCGCATTCTAACAAACCTGTTGCACGCCGACTAAAACCGAGTTGACGATCCCAAAGATCCTCTAGTAGCGGGTGAACAGGAACGTTAGACCGACAATTAGAAATATTTAGTACAATTCTCATCAATGAACCTCGAATTTAGTCGCCGCCTTGCCTTGTTTGGGATGATTCCATTCATAGCTGACACAATCCGTCGCTGGCATCAATTAAGTGACTTAAGAGTCTGGCCTTTTTGGTTAGATGATTTTCTGCTTGGTGGATTTCTACTCTATAGTGCATGGTTAACGGGAAAAGATGTAAAAAACGGTAGACGTTTTCTGGCGGCTGCTTGGGGATTTGCCTGCGGCATGGTTTATCCCAGCTTTTTTACTCAGATTACTTCTCTCGATCAGCCCGATCCTGCGCCAATCCCTTCTGGATGGGTAGCAGTAATTAAAGGGATATTTTTCTTTCTCGCTGTGCTGGGATTGATTGGAAGTTTACGAGAGAAAAAGCAGCGTGTTTAAATGCCGATCTCTTCAAGCTAAAATAGAAGTGGCAATTCCCAACAAGGTTGAACCTATGGCCGTTCGTCAACGACGTTATAGCAAAGAAGAGTTAGCTCAACGTGGTCAATCACTCTATGAATCTAGCATTCAACAACAGGTTGAGGCTGGAAATGAGGGTAAGATTGTGGCGATCGACATCGAAACCGGAGCCTTCGAGGTCGATGAAAATGTCGTGCCTGCAACTAATCGCCTGTTTGAGCAGTACCCCGCCGCTCAGCCCTGGGTGATTCGGATCGGACATCGTGCCGTTGATCACTTTGGGGCAAGGAGTCTGAAGAAAAATCCATGATTTACGGAGTAGTAAATTTACGACGAGAAGCAACGCTGCCCTTGGTTGTCGGCAACACGAACAAGCAACAGAAAGTGATTGATACCGTAATCGATACAGGATTTAGCGGATTTCTATCTTTGCCATCTTCAATCATTACCGCCCTGGATTTACCTTGGAGTGCTTCAGATATTGTCACATTGGGTGATGGGAGCGAAACTCTGTTCGACTTATACACTGCAAATGTAATTTGGGATGGTCAGTACCGCGAGATTTATATTGCAGAATCAGAAACGGAACCCCTGTTAGGGATGGCATTACTCTACGGTTATCGATTGCAGGTTGATAACGTTGAGGGCGGTATCGTCAAAATTGAAGAACTGTGATTTCGCATAGTAGCTACTTGCGGATGCAGTCTAACAAACCCATTGCACGCCAACTCACCTGAGCTAATAATCCTAAAAAGTTTTTAGTAGCGGGTGAACGGGAACGTTATGCCGTCTATTCTTTGGGTTGTGTCAGTGGTTCTACAGATGCTTATGAGTTCTCAAGATCGGCTAAGCTTGAGAGGCTGTCTGAGAACTCAAAAGCTACGCTAGTCGCCTGAGCATGATACGAATCATAGTTACGTAGATGAATGTTTCTGAAGTTTCTGGCAACACCTCATAATCCTTCGATAAACGACGTGACCAATTTAACCAACCCCAAGTCCGCTCAACTACCCATCGCTTTGGTAACAGCTTAAATCCCTTCACAATGTAAAAAATGGCATTGACCACTGCTCTCAAATCCGTCGTGCGAGGTCTTCCTGTCTTTTTATCAGGTGGTAATAAGGATTGTATTAGTTCCCATTACTCATCTGTCATGTCAGTAGGGTAAAATTTCTCCATAGCCCTTGTACTCCTGTCTATTGGTTATTATTTATGACAGATTAGAGTATTTGGGCTTTCCTGTCACTACGCTATATCTGAAGTTTTCAGACATCCTCTAAAATCACAAGAACAAACCCTCGCTAATATTCAAGAAATGGCCAAGAGATACAAAAGAGGTTCATAGTCACGCCACTCTAACCTTGCCAAAGCTCGATCGTGCCATCAGCGCCACCGATCGCGATCGACTTACCATCAGCACTAACCGCCGCCGACATCACCGATCGACCAGGTTCACCCCGCAGAGTTTTACGAGGTTTTTCACGCAGCAAATTGAAACCCACATCCTGCGACCAGATTCGCGCCTTGCCATCGACACTGCCCGTAATTAAATACTGACCGCTAGGATGGAACACGCAGGCATTAATTTGACCCGAATGCGCCTTGAACTTTTGTAGCGGATCGCTGTTGTGGAGATTAGCCATATCGATACTCCAAAGAACGATCGAACCGCTCACCGTACCAGCTACTACCGTAGTGGAATTAGGCGAAATTGCCAGAGAGCAAATGCAATTGCTGTTGCCAGTGAGCTGAGCAATAGTTTCACCGGTCTGCAAAGACCACAGCTTCACCAAACCATCATCCCCAGTACTCGCCAAAATTTGGCCAGTGTGGTTCAGAGCAATAGCGGCGATCGGCTCTTTGTGCATCATGGTTTTCACCAAGTCGCCGGTAGCAAGCTGCCACACCCGCACCGTGTTATCAAAACTACCGCTGACTAAAAACTGATTATCGGGGCTAGTGGCCAAAGACCGCACCGAAGCCGTATGACCAGAAAGATTAGAAATCAACTCACCACCGCTGATATTCCACAGCTTAATGGTTTCATCCCAACTGCCGCTAGCCAGAGTTTTACCATCGGCGCTCACCGCCAAAGCAAACACGCCCTTGTGATGATCTTGCAAATCGTGAAGCATCTTACCATCGGCCATGTTCCAGAGCTTGATCGACTGATCGAAGCTGCCGCTAATTAAAGTTTGGTTATCGGGGGTAAAGCTCAGACAGCGCACCCAATCGGTATGAGCCAACAGGGTTTTCTTTAGCTCCCAAATCGGACGCATCCACAGATCGCCGCCTTCTAGTTCCGCCGCTGTTAAATCTCCCGAAGCCAAGTCTCCAGAAATCGGGTCAATGCCCAGCAAATCACCTGATACCAAATCTTCAGCAATTTTTTCGATGCTGGGGGCAGCCGGATCTTTCAAAAAGCCCGAGTCGAAACCCTGCATTCTGGTAGCAGTGTTGCCAGTTAAATCATCGCTGAGGTTAGCCGAGAGTTCATCTAAGCCTAAATCTGCCAAACTAAACATTTCTGGGGGCAAATTGTTCATTGCTGTAGCACCCGCTACGCCTGCCATTACTCCACTAGCTCCCAAAATTTCGTTGGGGTCTAGGCCAGATCTTTGAGAGAGTTTGACGATCGCCTGCTCCAAATACTCCACCCGATTGGGAATTGCCGCTCCATCTAGAGCTTCGACTAAGTTGGCGATCGTGCCTTCTACTCCCGAAATATGGCTTTGCACCGAGTTCATCAGTCGCTGCTGATCACCCACTTGTTTTTCTAAAGACTGAAAGCTGACCAATTCGCCGCTAGCCGCCGGTAACTCGGGCTTTTGTGCCGCCATAGTCTGCTTCACTAAGGCCGTAGCAAAGTTCCGCACTTGGACATTTTCTTGCTGAAAATACTCATTTTGCGCCGTCAAATCTTGAGTCAGCTTCTGCACCCGCCGACTGATTACTCGATCGGCGCGATAGCGGTTAAAAGCACTAGCGACTAAAGCAAATACCGTGGGTAGCACGGCCGCAATCGGATTTGCAGTGGCCAAAGCGACTACCAGACCGACCAAAGAAGCGGCGATCAGCCCGTATTCGACGTATTCAAGGGGTTGAGGAGATTGCGACATAGCCCTGATTAATTGCCCTAGGTGTAATTTTTTTTGTGATGCAAATTTTTATGGTGCAAACCAATGAGCCATTATAGACCCTAAACGAACATTCAAAATACCCACAACCGCACTGCCCACTGCGTAGGCGATCCCCCATGGCCAGCGCTCTGTGAGGAGTTTAACCGTATCCAGGCCGTAGGTAGAAAAAGTGGTATAGGCTCCCAAAAAACCAGTGGTTAGTAACAAGTAGATCTCTGGTGAGATCAAATTGGTGCGAGTTTCTACTAACCCCACCAGGAAACCCATCAGCCAGCAGCCGCTCAGATTAATCGCCAAGATGCCCCAGGGAAAACTATTGCCCCAGTTGGCTACAATCCAACCATTGAGATGGTAGCGGCTCAAGGCTCCGGCGATCGCCCCCAAACTGACCGCGATCGAACCTCTTACATCTGCCATATTAATCTAGGGCGATCCGACCTTCTTTGCCTAACCGCACCACCAAGAAGTAGCCTAAACACACGGCATAAAACGCCAGTGCTGCAATACCCAATGCGCCTAAGGTGCCAACATCAATTCCGCCATGAAAAATATTTTTGTATGCTAATGGGGGCTGGAACCAGGCTCGGCAATAGTCGCTTTTTAGTAGACTGCCGGAGAAACCGCACTGCATGAACGGCAGAAAACAAAGTGCGCCGATGATCGAGTAGCCAGTAATTGCCCAGCGCCAAGCGGTCAATATTAGCTTGATTGGTCTGGGTGGCAGGTCGGTAACTTCGTCATTTACATCAACCCAAAACCACAGGGACAGCGGAATCAAAACACGGGCGGCGAATCCGGCAAAAAAAGACAGTTGAGCGCCACCAATCATCAAATACACGGTGATTGCTAGCAGGCTAGCTACTCGCCAGTAAATGGTCATGAGGGTAATGGCCACTGGCACTTTTTTTACGAATGCCCAAATTAACAGCACTAACGGCATGGCTACTGTCAGGATCAATGCTAGGCGGAAGTCGAGCCAAATTAGGGGCTGAAACCAAGGGGGGTTAAACATTTTGCAGATGAGAAATTTCGTTGGTTCTCAGTATAGCTAATGAAGACCAGAGATTTTGTGGAGGATAGCGATCGGCAGTAATTCTAAACCCGGATGTGGGGGTCTTCCCCCCACGCCCCCGCAGTGGGGGACGAAACGCCTCCCCCACGCCCCCTGCGTGAGGGTTGATCTTGCTGAGTTGCCGCGTTGTCTTTATTGATCAGATTTAAGTTGGGTCAGCACCCGCAACTGCGCGACAACGCTGTATGGTGCTTTTGAATTTGGAACTGTTGAGCGATCGAAGCTTTTGCTGATACTTGATGTTCAAGTTTTTGATGAAAGAGCATTGATTGGATTGATTCAATGATTGGGGTGGCGATCACCGGAGGTGCCAGCGAAGCGATCGTTGACAAGAGAGCAAGCCCACCCAAAAAACCCATGTTTTCGCTGGTAGGGGCACATTGCATGTGCCCTACCAGCGAATATCAATGTATTATTATCAACCCCAAAGATTTTCAATAAACACAGTAGCCACAATAGACATGGATAGGTTCAATAGATTCTCATAATTCCATCGGTAGGGCACATGCGATGTGCCCCTACCAATGGAATTCATTGACTGCTTTGTGTACTCTGTGGTTCGCCATCAATGGCTGAAGAATCCGAATTTGGAGTTACCGCTAATTCCAAGGCTCCATTGAGAATTTCTCGCTCTTCCTTGGCTAGTCCCAGCCAGAGGCGTTTTTGTTGGGTTGGTTGTTTTTTGTAAGCGATCGCCACATTCATCAGGCGCAGGGGCATTTCTAGGACGGGTTTGGTGCCGAGGAGGTTTTGCCACAGGGCTAACCATTCATCGGCGGTGTAGTCGCTGATGTTGGGGGCGAGGATTTGGGGGAGAGTGGCAATCAGGGCGGTGCTGAGTTCGGGGAGAACTTGGGCTTGTTGATAGATGGTGGCGAGTTGGGTGAGGAAGGTGGATATTTGCGGTTGTGAGTTTGGTAATGAGAAGCGAGGGATTAGTTCTTCGAGGAATTCTTGGATGTGTCCAGCGATATCATTGGGACGTGTAGTAAGTTGTTGGATAATTTGGAAAGTTCGTTGCCAAGAACTAAGGGCATCTTCGTAATTGCCCATAACAAATTGCACGACTCCTTTATCGTGCCAGGAATCATATAGATCTGACTCGATCAAGATCGCTTGGTTATAAAAATTGATTGATTCTAGATATTGACCCCATTTGAAATAAGTAAAACCTTTGTTATGAATAGATTGATGGTTTTTAGGGTTAATGGAGATAGCCTGATCATAACTAGCGACCGCTTCTTCATATCTCCCTAAATTATCCAGAGAAATACCTCGATTATTCCAAGCTTCATCGTCATCGGGTTTAATCGAGATAGCCCGATCATAACTAGTGATCGCCTCTCCATACCTCCCTAAATTGTGTAGAGAGATACCTCGATTAGTCCAATCTTGATAATCTTCAGGGTTAATAGAGATAGACCGATCGTAACTAGCGATCGCTTCCTCATATCTCCCTAAATTGTGTAGAGAGATACCTCGATTAGTCCAATCTTGATAATCTTCAGGGTTAATAGAGATAGACCGATCGTAACTAGCGATCGCTTCTTCATATTTTCCTAAACCACACAGAGAATTACCTCGGTTATACCAAGCTTCATGGTCATCAGGTTTAATCAAAATTGCCCGACCATAACTAGTGACCGCTTCATCATATCTTCCTAAACCATGCAGAGAAACACCTCGATTATTCCAAGCTTCATATTTATTGGATTTAATCAAGATCGCTCGATCATAACTAGAAATCGCTTCATCATATCTTCCTAAATTATGTAGAGAAACACCTCTCATAATCCAAGCTTCATCTTTATCAGGTTTAATCGAAATCGCTCGATCATAACTAGAAATTGCTTCTTCATATCTCCCTAAATCATTCAGAGAATTACCTCGGTTATACCAAGCTTCATGGTCATCAGGTTTAATCAGGATTGCCCGATCATAACTAGAAATCGCTTCCTCATATCTTCCTAAATCACACAGAGAAATACCTCGATTATACCAAGCTTCATGTTTATCGGGTTTAATCGAAATCGCTCGATCATAACTAGCAGTGGCTTCTTCATATCTCCTTAAATCATGCAGAGAAACACCTCGCATAATCCAAGCATCAGAATACCTTTCATCCTCAGCCAAAACCGCATCAAACAGTTCTAGAGCCTCTGAAATCCCCCCTAATTCTAGTAGATTCAATCCTTTCAAAAATTGCAATGAAAAGGTTAGCTCAGATTTCTCAACTGATCGATCTTTTTGACTGAGGCTCTCTGATAAGAGCTTCTGAGCTTCACTATATCGATCGGTCTGCACCAATTCCAACAGCTCTTGGTAATTTTCTTCAGTCAGCCTTTTGCTATGAAATAATTCTTCTAATGTCTCAGTAGCTAATAACTGTTGCTGTTCCTTCAACGCTCGCTGCAAGTCCCGCTGCGAACCAATAAAGCAGGGATCTTCATCGCTCAACAACGCCCGTTCTAAATGTTCATCTTTAATATATTGACTCCTACCCCGCATCAACTCCAACTGGTTCTTTCGTTCCGAAAGCGGATACCAAATCTTGAGAAACTCCACAAAAATCTCCACCCACTGCCCCCGCTGCTTTTTCACCTCCAAACACAAACGCATCAACACCTCCCGCAGCTCATAAAAAGACTCGCGCCCATTCTGCTCCGCTTCCACATAACCCAGTTTCCGCAACTCCCGCAACTGACTCGCCGCCGTCCCCGCATCGATAAAACAGTCCGCCGCAATTTCCTTCACCATCACCGGATGTCGCCTGTCCACCAATAACTCCACAATCTTCCGCTGTTGATTGGATAACTCCTTCATCCGCGCTTGATAGTAGGGTGTCAAATCGTCCAGCATCTTCATAAATGCCTCCACCAAATTATCCAAAGCATCCCGCGTAATAAACTGCGAAAACAGCATATACACCCGGGGATTTCCCCCCGCTAAATGATGCACCGCCCGCACCCGCGCCCGCCCCAAAGGCGTTTGTAAAAAACTCGCCAAATCCTCCTGTCCCCCTAAAGTGGCAATCTTCCCCAACATTTCGATCGCTTCTGGCACAGTCAACCTGTCCAGATGAATCGGATTAAAAAAGCCAAAAAATGGTTTGGTACGACTTTGCACCGCAGTAAATAACGATGGAGTAGTGGCTAAAATTGTGCAGCACTGCTCCCCTTGCAAGAAAGACCGAAACTGTTGCTGACCCGCTTCTCCTAAGCCTTTAAACAGATCATCCAGGTTCTCCATGATCAGCAATAGAGTGCGATCGCCGATTGCTTCCTTCAATAATCGAGTTGCATTGGCCGCCGCTCGATCGATCGAATCCTCGATCGAAATCCGTCGTAACTCCTCTAGAAGCAATTTAGACTGAGTTTCTTCAACCGCTAGAGCACGCAAAATCCGACTCACCAAATCTAGCCAGGAATCTACCCCCCATTCCTCCTCCCGCAACCAAGCAATCACGAGTTGATCTTGGAGCGTTGGGGTTTTGGTGAATTCCGCTAGCAGCCGATAATAAATCAGTGCCACCAAATGGGTCTTCCCCATCCCCCGCATCCCAATTAGCAAGGCATAATGTTTGGCTGGAGTCGTTGCACTCAGCAGGATTTTCTCCAAGAGTTCCTGTGCCAAATCCTGCCGCTGCACCAGGATCGTTTCTAGCTCCTGCGGAGACATCAGGCTGGGCGTAAACGCCGAAATCATTTGGTTAGCCATGCTAATTACCTCGCTGCTGATGCCAATAGCGTTGCACTAGCGAAAAGCGAAATCGATAGGCTCCCGCGTCATTTCGACAAATATAGTGGTCTTGCTCTAACAGATTGAGCGTCGATCGAAAAGCTTCTTTATCTAGATCTGGTATCTGGATACTCACCCGATTCCACCAGTCACCAAACGTTAATGCTGATTCTGGAGCTAGTTCGTCTAATGCTAGGAGTGCCAACTTGGCATTTTCTCCATAATAGCTACCAATGCGCTTTTCAAAGTAGCCCAGATCCCAAACATCATACTGACGCACCGCTGCTTTGAGCATCGCTTCTACTTGTGGGACATCGATTGATTGAGCCATTCCTTTGAGTCTGGCAACACAGTGATGAATATAGAAAGCATTGCCATCAACTGCGGAGGCGATCGATTGACTTACTGCTGATAGATCCGCAGTTGCAACTTTCTCGCCCATCAACAGATCCTGTGCCAGTTTCCAGGCATCATACTCAGCCAGCGGCTCTACCTCGACAGGTGGTAAATCGTTCGTGGGCGCATTCCGATATCCTTGTTTCCTTAGCTCCGCCACCACATGATGCAAACCGATCGAGCCGGTGTACACCATCCGAATTTGGGGATAGTCTTGGCGGATCATTCTTAAAGTATCGAGTACTTCCATGGCGCTGCTAGCTCCTTGATCCTGCCGGATGTTATCGATCGCCAGCGGCAATTCATCAAATAAAAATAACCAGCGTTCTCGATCTGCAACTTGGGCAGAAAGATCTTGCACCATGCCTTGCAGATGTTGTTGCCAAGTCAAATCTGGCTTGGGTAAGCTGACTCCAGCAATCTTCTCCCCGCCCAATCCCCAGTTTTTGAGCAGTTGCTGAACTTTGCCCTGCCATTTCTGGCTGTTGCCCAGATCTTCACTGACTTTATTGAAAATCTCCCGCACCAGAGTTTCGGGCGATCGAATATTCTCTAAGTCCCAATAAAATGCTGTTACCCCTGGTGGCTGCTGCGCCAGCATTTTCCTCAGCACGCTAGTTTTGCCCATCCGGCGCTCGGCGGTCATCATCACGCCGTGACGCTCCAATTTGTCCCACAGCTCGGCGATGAGTGCATCGCGCCCCACCACTTCTTCTGGTGCCAGCCCACCGCCAGGATTAGTTCTCATAAAATAGCTAGTAAAAATAACACATATTAAAAATAACACATGTTAATTCCACTGCCTATTTTTCTGGCGATCCAGGAGCAATTCCAAATTCAGATTTCTTGTAATAAGCCAGGTTGATGCTATTGCGAATTATGAAGATCCCCACTTACCGACAACCTTCTGCGGGAAAACTTCTTAAAATCAGAGTTCAAAGGCTCAGAAACTCCGGCACCAGGATTTTGATCACATGACTACCGCTAAGCTACTAAATTCTCAGCCCGCTGCGCTACCAAAAACATTACTAAACATCGAAGGAATGCGCTGCGCTGGCTGCGTTGCCGCTGTGGAAAAACACCTTCTCGCTACCCCCGGAGTGGTTTCAGCCAGCGTTAACTTATTGACTGCCACGGCAGTAGTGGAACACCAACCCGAGTTAGCCCAGATCGATCTCACCCAGCGCCTCACCGATAAAGGCTTTCCCAGTCGCCTCAGAGATCTGCAAGAAGTTGTAATTCCCAGTAAAACGGCAGATTCTCAACCGATCAATCAATTACTGATTGCCTTGGGTTTGCTGGCACTGTCGATCGCTGGTCATATCGGCCAATCAACTACTCTTCCTCACCATCAACAGGGCAACACCTTAGCCTCTGTCTGGTGGCATTTGAGTTTAGCGACGATCGCTTTGCTTGGCCCCGGCAGATTTATTTTGGTAGATGGCTGGCAAAGCCTGCGCAATGGCCATCCCAACATGCACTCTTTAGTAGGTATGGGAGTCAGTACCGCTTATCTTACTAGTATACTTGCTTTGATTTTTCCGCAGTTAATGTGGGAGTGCTTTTTTGATGAGCCAGTAATGTTAGTAGGAGCCATGTTGTTAGGTCGATCGCTAGAAGCCTATGCCCGCAAGGCGGCAGCCAAAGACTTCGATCGACTCTTAGCCCTGCAACCGCCCACAGCTCATTTATTGGTAGGAGATCAATCGATCGAAGTCCCGGTCTCACAATTACAAGTAGGCGATTGGATCAAAGTGTTACCGGGCGAAACGGTTCCCGCCGATGGACACATTCGCCAGGGCAGCAGCGGCATTGATGAATCTCTGCTTACGGGGGAATCTCAGCCTGTTGCGCGGCAGGTCGGAGATACAGTGACAGCCGGAACTAATAACCACACCGCAGCTTTGGATATTACGGTCGATCGAGTCGGTGCCGAAACCTTACTGTCTCGCATGGTAGAAGTAATTGCTAATGCCCAAACTCGGAAAGTGCCCTTACAGCAGCTTGCTGATGCCGTAGCAGGCTACTTTGCTTATATTGTCATGGGTCTAGCCTTTTTGACTGTCAGCGGCTGGTATGTGGCCAGTCATTGGCTAGCTATCGATATGCCGTTGTTGACCAGTCTCAAGATGGGAATTGCGGTACTGGCGATCGCCTGTCCCTGTGCCTTAGGTCTGGCCACTCCCACCGCAATTTTGGTGGGAACTGGCATTGGGGCACAGCGCGGTTTGTTAATCAAAGGTGGTGATGTATTAGAAAAATTGCGCACCATCAAAACCGTGGTTTTTGATAAAACTGGCACTCTCACGATCGGTAAACCTCAGGTTACTAAGGTGCAACTATTTTTAACTGAGTCAGAAGTCTGGCCGTTGGCAGCTATGGCTGCATCTGGGACTAATCACCCCGTAGCCAAAGCGATTTTGGCATACGCCAACCACCTGGGATACTCCGCAGAACAGGCGATCGACAGCGAAACAGTCCCCGGCTTAGGCACAGTTGCCCGCAGCGTGTCTGGACACAAAGTACTCTTGGGTAGCGCCTTGTGGCTGCAAGAACAGGGAGTTGCAGTAATTGAAGCAGAAGACCCTTCTGCCAGAAAGGGAGAAGGGAAGCCGGATTATCAAGCGCTTACCCCCTCTCCCGCCTTGAAAGAGGGCTGGGGTGAGGGTCTTGCCATGCATTCCTCCTTAGTCTATATTTCGATCGACTCTCAACTAGCCGGAGTAATTGGACTCGTAGATCCCTTAAGATCAGACGCAGCAGATACGGTGCATTCTCTGCAACAGCAAGGTCTAGAGGTGGTGCTATTGACTGGAGATCGATCGAGCGTCGCCCACCAAATTGCCGCTGAACTCGGCATCACCAGAGTTTTTGCCGATATTCGCCCCACCCAAAAAGCCGAAATCATCACTGAGCTACAAAAAACTGGCCCAGTCGCCATGGTCGGCGATGGGCTTAACGATGCTCCAGCCCTGGCGGTAGCTGATGTAGGAATGGCGATCGGTGATGGAACCGGGGTGGCGATCGATACTGCCGATGTAGTCTTGATGGTCGATAAATTAACTGGGGTGCAGACCGCGATCGATCTAGGCAAAGCCACCGGTCGCAAAATCCGCCAAAATCTATTCTGGGCAGTGGTCTATAACTGCCTGGGGATTCCGGTAGCAGCAGGATTATTTTATCCTTGGCATATTACTCTCGATCCTGCTGCTGCTGGAGCTTGTATGGCAATGAGTTCAGTTAGCGTGGTGTTGAACTCGATCGGTCTGCGTTGGACATTTCGAGAAAAAAGCTGAGAATTAACTAGATCAGCAGGGTTTTGTCGCCATAGCAACCCTGTCAAAGAATCAACTAAATCAGGTAGTATCAGATCAATCCAGAAGAAAAAATCTATGCCTAAAATAGTCATGGCTCCAGGATATTCACCAAGATTCGCAAAAGATCATTTAAATCAGCAGGAACCCGGTAGAGATCAAGATCTTGGGTGATGGCGCGAGTTTGTCGATCGAACCTGCCAAATTGCCAAATATTCCCAGTGGAAATCGCCCCGTACAGAACGGGTTGCTCAGATTCGATCCATTGGTCTAAGGCGATGAGTTCGATCGCTAGTTGGACAAAACCGCGTTCTAGGTCTTCGTTTTTGGCCTCGACTACCAAAAAAGTCTGTTGATTTTGTAGCAGGTAATCTAAATAACCTTTGAGCTGATTATTGACATTGATGGGATACTCAATGTTAAGAGTGGCTAAGGTGTAGTGAAGTATGTCAGTTAAAACCGGAGCAATCAAAAACTCTCGTCTGGCCATTTCGCTAGTAAGGCTAAGGCGGGGTAGGCTTTCTTCGATGCGGGATTTTAATTCAGTTAATCGGTCGAGAGTGCCAGAATATTGGGGTAATTGCAAAGATCGTCGCTGTAGCGAAACACCAAAATAAGCCAGGATATCTTGCGGAGCAAAATTCAGCTTGAAATAATCTGAAAAAGTATAGGATTGCTCTGGCTGAATGACAGGTGTTTTTGGCATAATCATTATCACAATTGACAGATTGAAATAAAAGTAGGCATCACCAAGATGCCCACCAAGCTTAAGCCATGACCAGATAACTATTTAGCAATGGCCAAAAGCTCATTAGCATTCTTAGCCGTCTCAAAGAAAAAGCGCACATTATCTTCGGGAGTAGTCGGCAACACCCCATGCCCCAAGTTCATCACATGCTGATGGCGACCAGCCTTGCGCATGGTATCTAAAATTCGATCGCGGATGAAATCTTGCGATCCATAGAGCACACAAGGGTCCATATTGCCTTGAGCGCCAATATTTGTGCCAATTCGCTGACGACCAACCGCCATATCTACAGTCCAGTCCAGGCTGACCATATCGCAACCCGAAGCACCCATCATCTCTAAAACGCCGCTGCTGCCCGTCACCAATAAAATTAAGGGCGTATCAGGATGAGTTTCTTTCACCTTACGAAAGACCTGCTGCTGATAAGGATGAGCAAAAGTAGCGTAGTCCTGAGGACTTAGATGACCAGCCCAAGAATCAAACATCTGCACAATCTGGGCACCACTATCGATTTGATAGCCTACATATACAGCGATCGCATCAGCAATTTTCGATAGAAGCTGATGCAACAAAGCTGGCTCAGTAAAAGCCATCCCCTTAATTACTTCATAATTCTTCGAGCCTTTACCTTCTACCGCGTAGGCCGCCAAAGTCCAAGGTGCACCAACAAAACCCAACACAGTAGCAGCATTGCCCACTTCTTGCCGCAAAGATTTCAAAATAGTTTTAATAAAAGGCATCGATTCTTCTGGCTCCAAGGAATGCAAAGCATCAATTTGAGCCTGAGTGCGCAAGGGAGAATGAATAATTGGCCCTTTGCCTTCGGCAATATCCATATCGATACCCAAGCCCGGTAGGGGCGTAACAATATCAGAAAAAAGAATTACGCCGTCTGGTTGAAAAGCCTTCCAAGGCTGGAGGGAAACCTCGATCGCCACTTCGGGAATTTCTGAACGCTCCCGAAAAGAGGGGTATTTATCGCGCAAATCTCGATAGACCTTCATGTAGCGACCAGCCTGACGCATCATCCAGACAGGTGTACGCTCCACATTTTCGCCACGGGCAGCGCGCAAGAGCAAAGGGGTATCATTAGTGCCGGTCATATAAGTGCCTTATATAAGTGAGGAAAAATTAACAATCATTAAGAATTTGAGACCTAATCTCCGGATCATCATCCATTCTGAGCGTTTTTTCTTTCCCAAAAGTTAACAAAAAAACACAGTTCAACATTTGGCATGTTGAAGAACATTCCAACTCAGTTGTCAAACTATTAGTCAGGAAGCTCTACTGGCTTCACGGCTCCATCTCCCACCGTAAATACGGTTTTGGCCGCAAAAACCCCACCGATCAACAAGCCACAAGCAGCCAAAAACAGCACCAAATGCAGCGGTCTACTCAGTAAAGGGTGCCGCTGACGAAAAGAGAGCGCAGCCTTCTTGGGAGTGGGCTTACGCTTAGCCTGCTGTTGACGAGCAGGAGTTGGCATTTGGGGCAAATCGGCCTGATGCAAATTGAAAATATGTTGCCAGTCTGGTACCAGCCTTGCCCGATCTCTGCCCACAATTACTACTCGATCGATCCCTTGTGGTTGCAGCCTCTCTAGAGCTTCTCGCAAAAAGTCCATCAAAAACAGCCGATCGACCGTCTCTGGTAAGATCGCCGTCACCACCAAACAATCATTTCCCATGATCGCCGTCACTTCTACACCTAATGGCGATAGAGTATTATCAATCAGCCAATTCAATGCAGCTACGTCTCCGGCTTTCGCTAAAACCATCAAATGAGAACGATTTTCTGATGATGAATGAGGATTGTACAAAGGTATTGAGCGGGGTATAGAGCCAACTATTGACCGAGATTTGAGAGGAGAGCTGGTAGAAAACATAATCTTTATTGAGAGATATTTATCAAGTGGAAATAAAGCCAATCGTTCAGCAATATCTATGATGCCAGTAGTTAGTGTGTTTAGGCTATAATCACGATCAAAGCCACTCACGCTAATGTATTCAGACCCTACGTTTGTTCAGTACTCTGACCATTAAGCCGCGCTTTTAAACTGTACTGCAAAGACACATAACTTACCAGGCTTTAAACCCGATCTGCTCATGGAAGAAATCGCACAATACGGCTCCATTTTAAAGCGTCGTTGGTTACCCGCAACCTTCGTATTCTTGCTGATTGCTGGGTTAGCTACCATTTATACGGTGAAGCAAACACCCATCTATCAGGCAAAAGGCCAGTTGCTATTCAAGAAGAACAGCAAAACGTCTAGTTTGCTAGACGGATTAGGCGTTAGCGCATTAGCAGACGTAGGTGGAACTAATAGCCCCGTAAATAACCAGCTAGAAATCATTCGCTCTTTACCAATTATTGAAGGGGCGATTACCGCTCTAGATTTGAAAGATAAAAAAGGTGAACGGCTCAAAGCAGAGCAGTTCTTGACCCAAATGAAAGTGGCTAATATTAAGAGCACTGATATCCTAGATTTTTCTTATCAAGACACCGATGCGACCAGAGCAGCTAGAGTATTACAAATGGTCTTTGATCTATACCAACAAAAAGATCTAGAAAATCAGCGCAAAGACTCCCAAGCTGCTCGGGTATTTGTGGAAAAGCAATTGCCCGATTTGGAAACCAAAGTACGGGAATCGGAAAGTAGAATTAGAGATTTTCGAGAGAAGCACCAAGTGGTCGATTTGACTTCTGAAGCTGCTCGATCGGTAGAAACCATCAACAACTTAAACCGAGAAATCACCACAGCATCGGCTCAGCTAGCTGCCGAGAAGTCTCGCATTGCCAAAATGCAGACGCTATTAGGTAATGATGTCTCTTCCGTAGTACAAAATACCTTGGTGAGCGAAACCCCCGGAATGAAGGACGCGATTGCCGCCCTTCAAGACGCTCGAAAAAAACTGGCTCTAGAGCGTACCCGCTTTAGCGATATCAATCCATCAGTGGTTGATCTGCAACAAAAAGTACAAGCTTTAGAAGTCGATCTGCGCGATCGATTTAACAAGGCTCTCAGCAACAGAAATCCCAACATTAAAACCGGTGAAGTTACTGACCTGCAAAAATCTGGCTTACAAGAAGGCATGGTTGCGGACTTCACCAAAGCAGAAACCCAACGAGTCGCCTTAGAACAGCAAATCAATGCTTTAGTTTACGTCTCTACGGCTTACCGCGATCGAGCAAACCGTTTGCCTCAGCTTGAACAAGCCCAACGGGAACTGAACCGCCAATTGGAAGTATCCTTAACCACTTACAAAACGCTGCGGGCTAAGCTCGAAGAGTTCCGGATTGCCGAAAACCAAACCACCGGTAATATCACTCTGGTGACACCACCTACGATCAACCCCGAGCCAATTTCCCCCAAAAATGTCCAGAACATTGCCATTGGTAGTTTCTTAGGTCTATTTTTAGGAGCCGCCGCAGCGTTCGTGCTAGACAGCACCGATCGTCGGGTGAAGACTGCTCAAGAAGCTCAACAGCTCTTTCCTGACTACTCCGTTTTGGGGCGTATCCCTGACTTCCAGCAAAAAGAAATGGTGGTTACTAGCAAATTGATGTTTGGAAAATCTACCAGAACTGCCGGTAGATTGATGGCCAGAAACACCGGTAGTGACCAAGAAAACGAAGCCTTCCGCTCACTGCAAGCTAACCTGCGCTTTTTAAACGCCGATATGCCCATTAAAGCGATCGTGGTTTCTAGCTCTTTGCCCCGCGAAGGTAAATCTACCGTAGCTGCCAACTTAGCGCTGGTGACAGCAGAACTAGGCCGCAAAGTATTGCTGGTAGACGGCGATATGCGCAAACCTTCTCAACACCGGATTTGGCGACAGAACCCTGACGTGGGCTTGAGTAATGTTTTGACCAATCAGAGCAAGCAAGAAGAAGCAATCATTGAAGTAGAACCTAACTTGTATCTACTCACGGCTGGCACTCCACCACCTAACCCGATTGCCCTGATTGATTCTTCTCAGATGGGGATTTTGATTGGTGAATGGACGAAGAACTACGACCTGGTAATCATTGATGCGCCGCCATTAACAGTAGCGGCTGACGCTACCTTGCTCTCTAAAAAAGCCAGCGGTATCGTGTTTGTGATGCGCCCTAATGTGGTAGACAAAGACTCGGCTATGCAATCGCGAGAAATCTTAGAACAGTCTGAGCAGAACGTCTTGGGAATGGTTCTCAATGGTATTCCGATGGAATCCAAAAAATACAACGACTACTACTACCAAGGTACCTCTAAGACTACTGTAGAAGATAGCGATCTGACCACTGGCATCAAGATTAAGCAAGATGTCTAGCAATATCTGGCGAGCTTCACTCACTTCCGCAGATCTCTCACTATTCCATAATCAATAAAAGAGAAGGAGAGTAGATTTTCTACTCTCCTTCTCTTGAACTGATGCGGTACCCGAGACTCGAACTCGGAAGTCCTTGCGAACACTAGAACCTGAATCTAGCGCGTCTACCAATTCCGCCAGTACCGCAGATGTATTTCCTGTCATCAGGATTTCCATCATAGGGTCTAGCCCTGATCCTGTCAAGATCAGGAAACCTGCTGGGGCTTAGCATCAGGAATCAAGCGCTGAATGCCCTGCTGCACAAATTCTTGCAGCACAGTTAAACGTTGATTAGCCTGAAAAACCTGCTGCAACAAAGTGCCAAATCGCTCTGGATTCCAAACTGGGTTGGGCTGAGTGGCCACAATATCTAGATCGGCAAAGTATTCCATCAAAGTCAGACCCACAATTCTAGTCAGGTAAGCCGCGCTCATCCCCTGTACCAAGCCACCCGCTACATATGTTACCGCGTTGGTCTTAAGAATGCTACCGATCGCCTGGGTGGAAACTTCTACTAATCCGAGCTTTAACAACAAGCCGCCCATGGCACTAGCCGCAGATTGACCCAGTTCGATCGAGAAAGGCCGTTGATAAATAGCACTCAAATCTACAATAGTTTGGGCATTTACGGCGGCAGTAGCCAATAAATCTAAGGCCGGTAGGGGATTGGCAAAAGCAGCCGCTCCGGCGATCCACTGGCGCTGTTCAATAATCGGTAGGGCACGAGCGCGGCGCAGTTCATTTAACTGGGCTTTGCCAGTATCTTTCAGGCGATCGACTTCCCAATAGGTAGTGTTCAAAACCAACTGAGCGCCAGATTCGGCTAGCACCGTCCGCAGGGAGTTAGTCAGAGGAGTAATTTCGATGCTGGGTTGCTCGATCGATTCCTGGACATCTCCGCTGGCCGAAATCGCCCGCACTTTAATTGGAGCAGGCTTAGCGGCGATCGCCACCACTTGATTGGTGCAGCCAGCGACAGTTCTTTGAATATTTTGATACACCGTATCTCGATCGACTGGAGACAACTGATCTTGTTTATTTAGCGCCACTACCACCCGCTGCTGAAGCTTACTCAAATAAGCAAACTCGGTGGCAGTCAAATCGCCATTGGTGACAAATACCACCAGGTCAGCCTGTTGCAGGGCTTGGCTAATTTGTGAGTCCGCGCCGTCAACTTCAAACAGCGCCGGAGTTTCGGTCAATTCTAAAGGCTGTGCCGAGATAAAATCTGTAGCAGGCAAAGCCGCAATTACGCTAGTTTTACCAACTCGGGCAGCACCAGTTACGGCTAACCGATAATGTTGCCGATCGGCTTGTTGCAAAGCCTGTATCAATGATTGGCGTAAAGATTCGGAGTTACCACCTTCGATGGTCAACTGATCGGCAATGAGTTTTACTTGATCACTGAGGCGGGTAAGAGTCGAGGCATCAATCTTGACTGGCTGGGCAACTGCGGCACCGCGATTTTTACTCCACAGCCAGTAGCCGCCCCCGATCGCCATGGTGCCCAACATCAAAACATTGCCGTTGCTAGCCACGGCATGACTCAGCAGATCCAGACCAAGAAACCCGGCAGTAACTGCCAAACCACCCACTAAGATTGGCTTTTGAATTTGTAGACTCATCACCTTAAGCACTCCGTAGATTGCACTGAATTTTCCAGACTTTCAGATTTTAGAATACTGTCGGGAGATCACAGTGATCGGATCTCCGCTGCTCAATATTTCTATACGCTTTTGGTTAGTTAATCGGCTCACCAGCTTCTGTGCTAGGCGGTTCTTGCAAAGTGGTCAACACATCGGCAGTAATGGTGGCAGCTTCTTCCGCATCTACATCTAAAGCTACTTGTAGCTCCTGTAAAAAAGCCTTGCGCATGGGTGGTACAGTCAGCGGACTGCCATCTTTAAGCGCTCCACCCATGGCCACCGAGGCGGCAATGGCGATCGCGTAGGCCGTAGGCACCAGATCATCGGAGATCACCTCTATATCATCGGCAGCATTAAACAACGCGCCCAGACCTTCTTTATCGGCAATTTCAGCCAATTTATCGATCGAAGCCAGCAAGTCTTCTTCAGAAGATTCATCGAATAGCTCAAAGGTAGATAAAATATCTAGCAGTCGATCTACAGGAATTTCGGCATCTGGTCGATCGGCCAACATGGTAATTAAGGCGATCGATGCAATTCCTTCGGTGGGAGTGAGCTTCACATCGGTAAACTCGTCAGAATTATTGAGGATGGCCTCGTACTTAGTCATGTTGCACTCCGTGTATAGATATGGCGATCGATTTTTAATGATGCTGTAGACACCGCATCATACTTCATGTAATCCCATGTAAGATATAGCAAAACGCTTGGCGCTGAGCAGCAAAATTAATCATTGATTAAGATTTGGGCACTGAACTAATCGGCCTCCGAACCTACATCATCAATATTGATATTGGCCAAAATTAACGAATTGTCAGATCCCCATGCAAGTATGGCAGAATATTGTAGCCGTATTGCCGATTACCTGTCCGCCTTCTGGGAATTTAGTTAACCTGAGCACCAATGACAATTAGAACCAACTTGGAATTCTTTGGTCGAGTCCTACAAAGACCGCAACTTTCCAGCCGCTTAATGGCCGCCGGATTAGCCGTGACACTGCTGTTTATTGCGATCGCTTTTCTTTCTCCCTTGTTGGTGGCTTTAGGTCTACTGGCAGATCCTCAAGATTCGATTACCTTTGCGATTCATGAGCCGCCATCTTTTAGCCATTGGTTTGGCACCAGCCGCGAGGGTTATGATGTTTTTTCGCGCACTCTGGCCGCCACTCTAGCCGCTTTTCAGGTGGTAATTGCCGCCACCGTGATTAGTCTTTTGGTCGGCGTGTCTTTGGGCATGGTCAGTGGCTACTTGGGCGGCAACGTCGATCGAGCTTTGCTGTTTTTTATGGATACCATTTATACTTTGCCGGGACTGCTGCTGTCGATCGTCCTGTCTTTTATTGTGGGGCGCGGCATTATTAATGCGGCGATCGCCATCAGTATTTCCTATATTCCCCAATACTTTCGGGTAGTGAGAAACCAGACAGCCAGCTTAAAGAATCAGATGTTTGTAGAAGCCGCACAAGCTCTCGGCGCTTCCACTCCTAGAATTTTAATAAAATACTTACTAGCTAACGCTATCCAGAGTGTGCCAGTATTATTTACCCTGAATGCTGCCGATGCGATTTTGGTTTTGGGAGGCTTAGGATTTTTAGGATTGGGCTTGCCCGAAGAGATCCCAGAATGGGGTCATGACTTGCGCGAAGCACTCCCTGCTCTTTCTACCGGAATTTGGTGGACGACTTTTTTTCCGGGATTGGCGCTCACCGCAATGGTTACAGGACTTTCTCTGTTAGGAGAAGGGCTGAGTGAACTAATTAATCCAAAAGAAAGGGAAAGCTAAAAGAAGAAGTCACAGTTCTTAGTTAGATCCTCCTTGTTCTCAAGGGGGATTTTTATTTTGTCCAGTATAAATACTTGTGAAATATAATTAAAATGTTTAAACCGCATGAATCAAAACTGTTCCTATACTGATAGACAAGATCGGGAGGGTGCTGCTAGAATGCCGGTGGTGAAGAGTCTATCTTAAAGTCCTATGAACTCGACTGACGAGCATGAAGTTGTATCGCTCATCGTCCGCTATGGTTTTGACCTAGGAGGTCAACAGGCCGCTGCTTTGGTTCGTTTATGGGGCAGCAAGTATGATCGAGATTGGCTGTTGCCAGCGACGATCGAATCACTGCATCGGGGAAGATATAAGGTTGCCTCGATCGAACAGGTATTACAGTCTTGGCAACGCCAGGACAAGATGACCACTCGCTTCACCGCCGAGTTTGCCGAAATGATTTTGGGGCGAGGCCATCAGCCCGACTCATCAGACCCCCAAGAAGAACTAGATGAATCGTTGCTGGACGAGGAAATCTACCAATTTTCTGACCAAGATTTAGCCGAGGCTCACCAGTTTGCTGATGAAATTGGTCTCAGTGAACCGGCTCTAGACGAGGATAATATGAACTGGGGAAAGGTTCATAGCCAAATGGCTTCTGATCAAGTGCCGTTTAGAAGTGGTGTGGTTTCAGATTTAACTGCTTCTAGCTATCCGCCCAGCAAGCTACGTAAACCTGGTGAAGAAGAAGTTGTGCCGCCCCACTTACCCCAAACTACCCCAGAGTTTGAACCACCACCGGAAGTTTCACAGTTTTATTATCGATTGCTGAGAATGGCCAACACCTCACCTGCCGTTAATGCCCAGATTAGTCTGGCGGTGTTAACGGAGCCTCAATATCAGGTTGGAGGTTAGTTATTCGTGATAATGAGCAGCAACCTACTCTGAACGCATCCGAATTTCCGAACAAAATGAGGCCAACTGAATACCATTGCTGGTTTCTTGCACAATACTGCGCAGGCGTAAGTTGGGGCTAGCAAACCAGATTCTTTCAGTGCTGGTAAATTGGTCGTTGCCCACCGAAAAAGTTAAAGCTTCATCACTGCCGATCGCCACTTGACCCAGAGAATTTTTCTGGCCATTCAGTACCCAAGCCAACTCACCAACAGATGTGGGAGCCAACAAAGTAGTCGTAGCAGCCATATTGGTGTTTTTAGGTGAACTCCAGTCTGCTACTGGTTTACTCACCACCTGGATGCCACCCCAATCAGCTTGGGGACAAAATTCTTTTACTGCATCAACAGTGAGTAGCTCAATGACGATCTCTGACTTGCTGTGGTCAGATTTTTGGCTGGCTAGTTGGTGGGTAGTGCGCTGGGAAAACCATTTACCAACACTGAGGGCAAAAAACTCTTGGATCGTCATCACTGAAAATTATAGACTGTCTATACTATAGCGAAATTTGGTCACTGGATCAGCTAGTTAAACTAATGCTTTTGCTAAAGTGGGCATACAATGCCGGCAGAATCAACAAAGTCAACGCGGTGGAAGCTAAAAAGATCCAAGAATTCATTAGAGAGCACCCAATTAATTGATGTGGATTAATGATTTACTAGGAGACATTTACCCAAAAGTCCGCAGTCACAATTTTGCCATTGCGGTTGAACTGCCCCCACATCTTGTATTTGCCAGCTTTGGGAAAAGTGGTCATAAAGTGAACTTCTCCACCGCTGCTATGTTCGGCAGCATGAGCATGGATGTAATCAGCGCGAGTGAGAGGAGTTGAATTTTTCATGATTACCAAATGTCCCCGTTCGCCCAAGTAGGGCTGCAAATCTGTGACCGGCTGGCCGTTAGCTTGCTGCATTTTAAATACCAGCATGGTTTCCTTACCAGCTTTGAGATCATCGGCAGTCAACTGTACTTTGGTGTCGCCGATCGCCTTTGGTGCAAGCGAAGCTATCAATTTGGCTTTGGTGAAATCCAATTTAGGTACAGATACTGGCTCACCAGCTACCTTGGCCTGCATCAGTGATACCTGTTCCGCTTGACCGGCTGGTTTGTAATCGCTAAATAGGGTGTAATTGCCACTCTGTGGGAAATTGGCTCGGACTTCAAACCGGCCTTGTTGTTTGTAGACAGGATGAATGTGACTAAAGGTTTGCAGATCATCACTAACTACAATTAGGTGCATTAGCTTGGTTTGAAAGGTTTCAAATTTATCGATCACCTGACCACTTTTAGCTTTAACATCAATAACCAACTTGGTTTCAGCGCCAGCTTGAATATTGCCAGCAGTTAATTTTGCCGTAGTAGTTTCGGCTCCAGGATTTGCTGGCATTGCTATGCCTCCATGACTGCTGCCATGTCCTCCGTGATCATCATCCTCAGCTAGTTTAATATCAACAGATTTGGTTTGACCGACATTGCTATTTGTTTTATTGGCGAAACAAGCCGTGGTGGCTAAGAGCAATCCACCGCCAAGAATGATCGAAGTGATTAACTTTTGCATAGTCGTTTCAGGAATTACAAACTGTCCTATTTCTATTATTTCACTCAATAGTGAATTGAAGATGAAAATCACAGAAAGCTAATTTTGACGATCGGTTAATGTTGGTGTAGTCCTTACGTCAAAGCCATTCTTATTTCCCGACAAACCTATTTTTTTGTTTTCCAGCGCCAGATCCAAGCCAGATAACCGATCTCTATGATGCCGCCTATCAGCATTCCCAAGGAAGCTGCTATCGCCCCATTTTGTCCTAATTGCATTGCAAAATAAGCGGTTCCCAGCATTGCTATTGCCCCTATCCAGGCAGCATGATTCACAGCCCAAGTCCGTCCGGCGCTGACTAAAAAACCCTGAACAGCATTTTGCATTGATACCAAGAAAGGCACGGCTGTACAGATCAACAACACTGGTTGCACCCGTGAAATCAGCTCTTGATCATTCCCAATAAACCAGCCAATCACCGTTTCACTTAGAGGCGTGCCACTAATAAATAATAAAATCATGGAGCAGGCCATACCGACTGTAATCGAAAATTTAATAAGTAGTTGAGTAGATATTATCTTTTGATTACGAATAATAATTTGTTGCACCATACGAGTAGAATTAGCAATCACCAAGACCAAACCCCACGCAGCAGGCCAAGCTGCCAGGGCAATTTCCCCATCATTAGCACGAGCCACAATACCAATCAAAGCTGCTCGTGCGCCCCAGACCACAATCATTGTGCCGCCTAAAGGGGCATAAAATTTCCAGACTGCTGCCAAGCTGTGAGGCAATTCTGGCTTTGATACAACTTTTGGAGGGTAAGTAACTTTTAATTTTTTGGCTAAGTAGGTGACAGTAACGGCTTCAGCAATTACACCCAGAACCAGACTTGTCCCGGCTATTGTCGTACCTGCAATTTTTAGGATACTTCCGATAGCTAAAATTCCTATCACTGTTGCCAGCCGTATCAAGCTGGCTTGGGCGACGGCACTACCTTGACCAGCATGAATTAGTAAGCCCTGAAAGTATCTACGCCAACCGATCGCTAACGGCCACAAAATAACGATCATCACTATCGATCGCACCCGATCACTTAACTCTGGTGAAACATTTAACCATTTCTCACCAACTAGTGCGAAAATTGCCGGAGTAGCTGTTAATGATAAAAGCAGACTCATTGCCCCACTGATCATGAGGGTGAATTTCCATAGAGCCTGACGAGAAGCTTGAGTGGGGGCTAAAGCATTACTGGCATGAAGTAGCATAATAATTGGACTTTCGCAGAAAACAGCGATCGCCTTAGCCACACCTAAAGCCGCAATATTATTTCTAGAATCTGGTAGATGAGCTAGGGTAGTAGTCGTTAGCGGATCGCCTAATGCCATGGTCACATCAGATAAACAGAGAGGAATAAATTGCTGCCAAAGTTGAATTAACTGACGTTTTTGAGACATTTTTGCTGTTGAGAATTCTTTATGATAGGCTACATTCTACTTTGCTGATGCCAGATGAATTTTTGAGTTGAATTTCTAGCTCTAATTGGTCTTTAGTAAGTAAATTAATTTGATTATTTTGCAGCCAAGTATGATCATATACCGTTTCTAAGTATCGATCGCCCCGGTCTGGATTCAACATTAAAATTTTCAAGGAATGCTCAGATCTTGCTTGGGCATAAGCCAAGCCACCAGCTAAAATTGCCCCGGTTGATGCCCCCAACAATAAACCCTCGCGCTGGGCGATTTGGTGGCAAAAAGAAAAAGCTACTTGATCGCTCACGGTATAAGCTACATCAAGGAGGTTAGGATTAAAATTAGGTGGGGTAAAAGACAGCCCTAACCCGGTCATTTTATAAGAGAATCTGGGAGTGCCAAATACCGCTGAGCCTGCCACATCTACGCCAACTATTTTGGTGTTAGGGTAATGATTTTTAAAATACCGACTAATTCCGGCTACCTGACCGGCTGTACTGACACCAATCACAATCACATCTGGGGCACCAGCAAAAGCTGTCTCAATTTCTTTGGCGGTGTAGATCTCGTGAGCATCGGGATTATGAGGATTAAGGTGCTGACAAGGATACCAAGCACCAGGTGTATTTTTAACTAGCTCCTGCGCTTTATCCATCCGAGCTATTTGCATCGAACCATGAATATCGGCCATATGTAGAGGAACTTCAACTAATTCAGCACCATGAGCAGTGAGGATGCGGCGCATAGTTGGACTTGTTTTGGCATCGATTACAATTTTTACCTGATAGCCACGCACTGCACCCACCATGGCCAAGGCAATACCAAAGTTGCCTGAGCTAGACTCAATAATTGTGCCACCCGGTGGCAGTAATCCTGCTGCTTCGGCTTGATTAACTAAACAAACTGCATTTTTTTCTTTAATGCTACCCCCTGGGTTACAAGATTCGAGCTTAAAATAGAGCTGGTGCTTTTGACATTGTGCACTCACCTTATTTACTCTAACAATGGGAACTGAACCAACTGCTGCGGTAAAATCTTGGGCAATATGTGGTGCCGAGAGCATTTGAAGAGTTTTAAGTGCAGTCATAATTCGTTGTAAATTGATTAGTTAATAAGATATGGCCATGAATCTAATCAGCTAAACTAATATTTCATGTAAAAGTGAATCGAAGATGAAAAAAGGATTTTTTGGTTAATATGAGAATTTTATTCGCTGAAGATGAGCTAGACATTGGCAATGCTGTTCACCAAATCTTGAACCGAGAAGGTCATGTTACCGATTGGGTCATAGATGGTGTCGAGGCTTGGGAATGCTTACGGTCTAACTTTGTGTGCTATGAGTTAGCGATTTTAGACTGGATGATTCCCGGTATCTCTGGTATTGAAATATGTCAAAAACTACAGCGAAGCCAGCATCCAGTCAGAGTTTTGATGCTGACAGCCAAAGATACTATTAGCGATCGAGTGCAAGGACTAGATGCCGGAGCCGATGACTATTTAGTCAAACCCTTCAGGATGCCCGAGCTACTGGCCAGAATTCGATCGATCCAACGGCGACTAGATAGCCCGCTTCCAGCAACCGTTCTTAAAATTGGTAATTTGGCGCTCGATCAAAATACCTTAAAGGCGTATTCAATAGCCAATCCCATTGTTGTAATTGACTTACACGCTAAGGATTTTCGATTTTTAGAGTACTTGATGAGACACGTTAATATCATAGTGACTCGGGAGCAGATTGCTGAGGCGCTATTGCTGGAGGAAGATGCAAATACCCAGAACCTAATCACTGCACGGGTCAAAATCCTCCGCCAAAAACTAGCTGATATCGGCTTTCCTGAAGCTATTGAAAGTGTTTATGGTCAAGGATACCGACTGGTCTGCGAGGCTTTTGGGCATCGACCATAAATTTTACGACCTCGACTCCCATGCTTGAAAATCCACTTTTTAACAAAACTAGGCTACAAATAGCTGCTTGGTATGCGGCTGGTACCGGCACTATTTTGATTTTAGTGAGTTTCTACATTTACTTTACGGTGAAAGATAACTATTGGTCAGCAATCAACCGCGAAACTTCATCTTTAGGCGGCACTCTGCATGATGCCTTGGAACCCAAGTTACAAGAACCGGGTGTGATTAATGAAAGCATTGATCGAGAAATTCTGCCAAATTTATGTGTTAGGGGCAAAAACTGTCATGTGACTAACAACCCACAGCGCCATGTGTTGGGGGTTACTCAGCAAGAGGGTTACTATTTACGTTTTTACAGCCTACAAGGACAACTCATTGCTCAGTCTGGTACTCAGCCAACAGGAGAAATCTCTCCCAATTTTGGTAAATCTTTTCATTCTATAGATAGTGCTGGTCAACATTACCATCGCTATTCCACTGGTTTAACCACTGCTGATGGTCGCCCTTGGGGGTTTTTGCAGGTTGGTCGATCGATGAAAGAATTTGATGAGCGGCTGGCTAATTTACAACTTCGGATGATGCTAATCCTTCCGGTCTTAATCCTATTTATTGCGCTAGTTAGTTGGTTGGTTGCTGGTCGTACCATGAAGCCAATTTATAAATCCTATGCAAAAATGCAGCAGTTCACCGCTGATGCCGCCCATGAGTTACGTACACCATTGATGGCACTCCAAGCCACAGTGGAATTGATGCAGTATTATGAACCGACAGAATATATTGAGCACCAGAAATCTTTGGCTGCAATCGATCGGCAGACTGAGCGACTGATTCAGCTTGCCCAAGATTTGTTAATGTTATCTCGCTTAGATTCTCCCGTGGATCAAATGTCTGTTGAATCATGTTGCTTGAATCAGGTAGTACCATTGCTGGTGAAAAATTTTCAGTCTTTGAGCCAAGAAGCAGAAATAAATTTGAATATGGATCTGACAGCATCAGAATCGTTGCTAGTCAAAATTGATCGTATTCATTTGGAGCGCTTGTTAACCAATTTAGTGAGTAATGCAATCGAACATACCCCGGCTAATGGCACTGTGACGGTTAATATATCTCGTTCTGGCAATCAAGCGGTTTTGCAGGTTATGGATACGGGAGTAGGAATACCACCGGCAGTACAAGCCAGAATCTTTGATAGGTTTTATAAGGCAACTGTCGATAGAGGTAGACGGTCTAACGGAGCTGGTTTGGGTTTGGCAATTGTTAAATCAATTGTGAGCAATTATGGTGGCGTAGTACTAGTGCAAAGTCAGTTGCAGCAAGGCAGTACCTTTACAGTTAAGCTACCCCTCTGCAAAATTAACAGATGAAATACTTATTAATTACTAAGAACCCATTGGATCGGGTAAGCCCAGAGCTTGGCGGGTCTTGCTGCCCACAATGCCATCTACATACAGCTTTCGATCGGTTTCTATATGAAACAGCATCTGATCAAAGTCTGGATCAGCAGCATACTTGCCAAAAATATCTAGCCAGGGGTTGCTCTTGGGCATTATCGGCAAGCTTAGGGTTACAATTTCTGTGGTGATCAGGCGCTTTTTGATTTTAGATTCTAAGTCAGCGATGGCTTCTTCTCGGCTAGCAGCTTGGGACTGAAGATCAGGAAGGTCGATCGAGGTTGCGATCTTAGTGGTGCAGAGAACTCCTGAAAAGCTTGCGGATTGTGAATGATAGAAGAAAGGGGCGAAAGCGTGAGAAACTGATTTTACCAAAAAAAAGACCCACTGGAATCAATAAATGAGTACGCCCCAA
>JAAFHZ010000039.1 GCA_013297675.1 Synechococcales cyanobacterium bin59.metabat.ball.084
TGGTGGTAATGGCGTAGTGGACCCACTCTGATCCATCCCGAACTCAGAAGTGAAACGCTACAGCGGCGACAATAGTTGGGGGGTAGCCCCCTGTGAAGATAGCTCACTGCCAGGCTTAATATTGAAAAGCGAGAAGCCCTTAGATAAAATCTATGGGCTTTTTGTTGTGGGTATGAGTATCAAGAATCAGCCAAAAGAAGCCAATGTATTTACAAGATAGAAAATATGAAGTGAGCCTAGCCTGCATTATTCATGAAGAGTGAATCTGGCCGAAATTATCATCAATTTTCAAAAGACGATCGCCAATTCTGTTTTTTTTCAGATTTTGCCCTGAAAAATAGGGCAAAAACACCTGAAATGTTCGTCCTGAGTGCTAATCAGACACACTAATCCTATTTTCAACCAAATATCAGTACAAAATAACTTCTTCGGGATATCTTAATTTTTGCAGAATCTGGCTGATTTCAGCAGAAAATGGACAGTAGTTCGAGAGTTCAACTAAAATTCTTCGTGCTGAAACAGTAACTTTTGCAGCTCCTTTAATGAGCATTGAGCGCAGACGTTCCACCTGGGCTGTGGCAAATTGAGTGCCCTCTGCCGCTTGCCTAATTCTCAACATTAAAATGTAAGCAGCTTGAGATAACAGCAAACGAAATTGATTGGCGATGAAAGAACTGCAACTCAAGCGGTCAGCTTGAATACCCAGCTTTAGTTCTTTGATGCGATGTTCACTTTCACTTCCACGTTGAACATAAAAATTGTCATAAAGTTCTTGGGGTGGCAAATCCAAGTTGGTCAAGATGAATCGTGGATTAGCTCCCTTTGGCAACCATTCTGCCTTCATTACTAAGCGACGAGGTTCATCCCAAGTTGCTGCTGCGTAATAAACATCGTCAAATAGACGAGCTTTTTCTCCGGTCTTACAAAACTGTAAACGAGCCTGTTCCAATAAATTATCCATTTTTCTGGCCGTCACCGCATTACGAGTGAAACCAATGGCATATCCCACTTTGGAGCGTTCACATACCTGCAAAATTTCTGGTAAAGAAAACCCAGCATCCGCACGTAGAATAATTTTTACTCCTGGAAATGCTCGCTTTAATCTCCAGAACAACCAACGCAAAATACCGGCTACACCTTTGCCTGAATGGGTGTTCCCAGCTCTCAACTGTAAGACCAATGGATAGCCACTCTTGGCTTCATTGATCAACACCGGAAAATACATATGCTGTTTGTAGTAGCCGTGAAAAAAGCTCAATTGTTGTTGGCCATGAGTTGGGTCTGCCCAGCCGTCTATATCCAGCACAATCTCTTGAGGAGGCTCTTGGTAGCTGGAGATAAAATTATCTACCATCTGACTTCGCATTCGAGACAATTCTGTTTTGCCCACATGGTTTTCCAATCGCGTAATGGTAGGTTGACTGGCTAACATTTCCTGGTTAGCTTTGGGTAAACGTTCACAAGCAATCTTGAAAATTGGATCATGTCGCAAAAAGTTGCTGTCATTTGCGTCTTCATAGCCCCCAACTAGCTGATATACTCTCTGGCTAACCAATTGATGAATGGTATGAGTGATTTTATTGGGGTCACGCCAATCGTCAATGCAATCGGCTAAGACACGACAAATTTGCTCTTTTTCTTCGGCCTGACGAGCCAATAAAATCCCCGCATCAGAACTGAGTTGTAGATCTGAGAATTGAACCACCAAGGGGCGATGAGGATAAAAATCGTAGGGGAGTTCCGAAAAACACTGTGTCATGTCAAAATCAAGAAGCTTTAAATCTTGGAGAGCTTGATTCTACTACGTTTCAAGCTCTCTTTTCTGCTTTTTCTTGATTCTTCATGAATAATTCAGGCTAGCTGGATAGATTTTTCTTGATCTGTTTGGGTTCTACTTTGACATCTGGAATCCAGATAAATTTACATTGGCTGTTTGGGCATTCTATTTGCGTGATCGTTGGTGTAATTATTCGATCGACACCTTGAGAGAATTTAATAGGGCCACTAGATCCAGGTATTGATGGAAAATTAGGATCATGCAGCTTCTGGGCTAATCCTTTACTAGTTCCATCACTTGCATTTAACCCCACAGCTACCGCTTTTACGGCATCGTAGCTCATCATATCTCGCCAACTGGGAACATCTGCAAATATGCTCTTAAAAGTATCACTAAAACTACGAGCTAGAGGTGAATTATGATGACGAGGTGTTACCAGTACCATGCCCTGAAAATCTTGCCCAGATTCGATAATATCTTTAGCTACCAAGGAAGCAGAGCCAAATAAAGGCAGGTTTAAATCCTTAGATGCTTTGGCAATATTTTTGACTGCCTGGATCTGATACGATTCGTTGAGATGATAGTACATAACTAGACCATCAGCTCCTTGTTTTGCCATATCTTGAACAATTAGACGAGGTGAAAAGCTGGGATCTGATGCATCACATTTAACCGGAACAATGCTGCCGCCTTTTCGATTAAAATCTGCAATAAAGGCATCCTTAAAAGTTGTGCCAGCAGTCAAGATGGAGTCAAAGCAAAAGCCTAATTTTTTCTTTTTTTCTTTATTAAATATGTACTCAGATAAAGTCTTAGTCATGACTTCGCTATTGGGCACCGTCCGAAAAATATTTTTCCATGAGCCTCTTAAATCCATCGTGCTGCTAGTAGCCGAAATCATGACAACTCCAGCTCGCTCATAAATAGGTGCAGCGGCAACAGATGAGTTGCTGTCAGCATGACCAATAACTGCTTTGATATCCTCTCTTACTAGTTTTTGAGCTACTTTCTTAGCCAGATTGGGATCATTATTGTCTAACACTATTTTAAACAAGACTTTTTTCCCTTTAATACCACCAATATCTTGATTTATTTCGGCTTGAGCAACTGCCGCTCCTCGAAGTATTTCAATCACTGTACTAGAGCCACTAGTGGCAGAATTAACTACCGGTATTATTGGTAATGATGCCCCCGCTGATTGATGAAGAGCTAAAGCATTATTAAGGTAAATTCTTGCTTCAGGATCATTAGGCTGTGAACCGAGTGATTCATTGAATTTATTAATTGCTTGTTCGTAGTCTTTGCTGGCAAAAAGTTGAATTCCTTCGGTTTTAGCTGTCGATGAAAGTTTGGGAAACAAGGCTCGATCGCCAATGCTTTCTGAAATATCTGGTGATTTATTTGCCGATATTTGATAGAACAGAAAAGAAAATGATAAGCCAACGATCAGTAAAATAATCGGGGGCACTTTCATGATCTTGCGATTCCATGATAATTCAATAATTAATCGCAGTAGGAGAGATGTTGTTTGCGGCTGCTCAATTTTTCGAGGAAAAGGGATATAATCTGCGGCTTCCCGACTTTGAAAAATTATCGGCATCCAAGAAGCACAGATATATTGTTTCTCTAGCCTGCGGAGTTCTATTCTGGTAGATGAAACTGCGCTAGTGAGCGAATTTCCTTGGGCTAAAGAGGCGAGACAGTGCTCAATAAATTTAGCTGCTACGTTATTGTGAATCGGTTCACGCATTGCTACCACGTAAGGGACATTGATTTCAGCAAGCTGTGACGCAATTCCCAAGCCAGAGCATGAATTCATAAACACCATTTTCATTCCTTTGCTGATGGCTATTCTTAATTCAGGAATCAGGTCATTAATATCAATGATTTCATGCTCATTAATTTTAATCCAGCCGCTCTTGTTATCGCTATTGCTGTGCCCTGCAAAAAACAAGATGTCACAGCCCAGTCGAATTTGATCGCAGAGCTGGTGAAAATCTGGTTGCTTGAGTAGGAGTAATTCGGCGATCGGCTTAAAATGATCTTCTAAGGCTGCCCAGTCGGCTTTCAGATCAATATTTTCTTCACTACCCAAAATTACTAAGATGCGCAATTTTTTTTGTGCGATTTCGACAGGGAAAGCTTTTCTGCTAAGAACTACTTCGGTGCCGGGATATGCTTTGCTGAGCCATTCCCAATTGTGCCATGGCAGGCGCTGAATTTCAGGATTACCTGGAGTCTCTAAGATAAATAGAGGGTGTGAACTTTGCGGTATTTCGCGAGCAATTCCACCATAAATTTCTCCTAAATTTGCAAATTTCATCCACGTCTGAAAAAGTCCCTCTAGTTTTTTAGCTTTGTTAATACAGGCTCTATGATATTCGATGGTACCATCACCATCTATGATTACCCTTTCTCCCCAGTTCGATCGACTACCCCACTCAGTATAGTGGGTAGAGAATGTTTCTTCATACAACTGAGGGATTTCTAGGTTTGGTGGTAAATGTCCAGATTCTGTGCAAAGAATCTGGCGATCATGTCGAATTTCGGCCTGGATATCGTATCCGTCCTGAAAACTCCCACTGTTAATTCTTAAGACCACGCTATAGGACATTTAGACCTGAAAGTGTTTAATGAGTTGATTCTCTTTTAATGTTACACATATACTGAATTTATCACCAAGATCTGCATCAAAAATTAATTGTATGCATTGGTATTGGTCATCTTTAGCAATCACTTGCCTAGAGATGTTACCAGACTCATCTAAACGACAGAGTTGAATCCCATGGGGTAAGCTAGAATTTTTTTGGTTAGGGTTGAGGCGAATTAAGATCCCTAGTCGATTTGCACTGGTTGAAATTACTGATACCAGCAAAGACAATTGCTCACCTTGAAAAAACAAACCTAAATCTAACAATTTGTAAATTGGTAAAGATGGGTGATCTGGATCTAGTTTCCATAAACATTCGATCGCCTCCCAGCGTTCCTGTTGACTACTAGTATTTTTGATGATAGTGATCAGATCTTCAATATTTCTATTTTTATCATTGTAGACGAGATTATTTTGCGGAGAAACCATAAACTCTTGGGCTGTTTGGAATTTGTTAATTGATCGCATTCCGGCTTGAAGTTGATGAGCAGCAAAAAACTCACTAAGAGATTGCCACTCTTGATAAATAGCTGTAGCATTGTGATTTAACCAATCGCTTAATTTCGTAAGTGTATTGTTTTTTAATGGTGTTGAACTATCTAGAGAATTCAAGTATTTTTCTAGCCATTTTGGCTGATTTAAAATGCCGCTCCATTGCTCAAAGCTAAATTCTAAGCGAGGTGAAAAGATTGATTTATGCTGTGTGAAAAGATTGATGATGTCTTGAGCTACCTGAGCTGATAACTGGGGGTTGGGGAGAGTTATTGTTGAGCTTTCTACAGTTTCACTACTGTTTTGTAATTCACATCTAAGCCACAGATCATCTAAATCATCGTTCAGATCTTGGCTATTAATGGTGTAGGTGCGAAATAGGCGATCGAATACCCCAGCTTCTTTGACTTGACGATGAGTAACAAACCCCCATAAATGCAAATACTGATCATCTGCATTGATTTGGATTGGTACGTAATAGTCGGCAACCCAATTAGATAAATCTATCCATTCTTGAGGTAGCTCAAAGCTGCTGTTATCTAGATCTTCGCTAGGAATAAAGACTACACGAATGCCAGCGATGGATAAGACAAAACCATCAACTAATAAATCTATTGGAGCTGATTTGATGTTATTAGGATAAGCTATACAAACATCTAATCCTAAGCTGGATTGGAGGTACTTAGTGACTGCTATTTGATAGAGATTATTAGTGCTGGAAATTAGTGCTGATCGATCAGCTATTAATTGTGGAGAAGACTGGAGCTTTTTTAAAGGTGAAGAGGTGTGATCTTGATGCATACCATTGACCAGCGATATACAAACGTGATCTGGGTAAATGCTGTGAATAATTAGGTTGCTGTTTTTCATGGTACTTAATTTAACTCAACTGCTGCTTATTTGGGGAGATGATTAGCTTTTTTGTATTTTAACTAGGGTTCATTTTGGTAAAATTTCCGCAGTATTTTCTTGATTGCAGTTAATGCTGTTGCTAGATCTCCGATTGCATTGTCATCAGGATGTTGTACTTGTTGATAGAAAGCTTCTAATATCTTTTGAGAGATTGCCCGCAATCGACGACTGACCGTGCCTGCATCGATGCCGACGATCGATGATATGACTGTTTGACTCAGGCTGTCTCGGTAATATAACTTCATTATTTTTTGATTCAGAGAGTCTAGTTGTGTAATTTGCTGGCCAATAATTATTAATAGTTCAGAGTAAGCTTGGCTCCAGAGCAGGGCTTCTTCTGCTTGGTAGACTGAATCAACCTGTGGGATAGCAATTGTATCAGTAAGGGTATAGTCTGGACTGTTGGCAATCTGACAATCTAAAGAAGTGATTGCAATATTGGTAGATTGACGAATACATTTCCCCACAAAATTAAGTTCAGCTTGGATGTCGTTGATCGACAGTTTAAATGGGGTTTGGGTTGATCTATTCCATAGATTGCAGCATTCTTGCTGAATTGTTTCCCAGTCACTAGTTTGCAGTTGGTTGGTGCGAACCGTTGATCGCTTAAGATATTCTTTAAGTATTTTGACTAAAAATATATCTAACTCCATTCGATCCTTAGATATACAGCCTTTTAGGCTATTCTTAACATAAGCTCTAGTTGATTTAGAAACTACGCCTAGATCGCTGAGGCCAAAATAGAGTTCTTGACCGCGAATTTTACTATAGATAAAGTTTCTTAATACTCGGTATGTCCAGCGCTCGATACTATTTAATAAATATTGATTATTTTGATGGTTGAAATTATTAAATAGGCTTGTGGGTGGAAATAGTGAGGCTTGATGAAACTGATGGAACCTTTCTTCGGTGCGCTGGAGGGACGGCAGCCGGTGCCAAAGGTTACAGGCCAGTTTTACGGCCATGTATTGGACAAAATTAACCCAGGTGCTGTGTAGTATGGGATCTAAGGGCTGGGACTGTAATAGCTGGTATAGCTCTAGTGTGACGCTGTTGGCCAGGTCGGGTGATCGATTAATTTGTTGCTGTAGGTATTTATCTATGGCTGTTAGGCTGCGTTCTGGGGGAAGATGAAAGTCTGTTACATGGTTTTGACAGATAAGACTTAGGTATCCGATCATCTGCTGGTTGAGCTGCCACTTGACGCGGACGATCGGGCTAGAGCCGGTGTGAATGAAGTCAAACCGAACAGCGGCAGTATAAAAGGGGCTAAGAGAACTAGCAGTAACATCCATATACTTTGCAGTTAATCTGGCACAGTTAATTTGGCCAAGAGGGAGCTATGAAGTTTAACTGGGTTAAGATTCTATTTTTGTGCAGAGATTCCAGATTTTTCTGCGGGCTTGCGGTTGCAGTCTGTGAACTAGGGGATTTTGGTGGCTTCTGCCCTAAGAGCAGTTAATTAGCCTTGCTAATTTTCATCAACCCATGACATAATGAGAAATTGTGTTTAATTTTTGATCCCTTGCGGGACTTAGGAACCTTCTTATGGCAGCTAAAAAGGGAGTACGGATTACCATCACCCTCGAATGTACCGAGTGTCGGACAAATCTGAACAAGCGCTCACCCGGCGTATCGCGGTACACGACCAGCAAAAATCGGCGGAACACCACAGCACGGCTAGAAATTAAAAAATTCTGTCCGCACTGCAATACTCACACCGCTCACAAAGAAATCAAATAATCGTCGTTTTATCCATCTCATATATTTTTAGACATCCAATCACCATGGCTTATTTTCGCAAGCGCCTCTCCCCAATTAAACCGGGCGACCCGATCGATTACAAAGACGTAGAACTGTTGCGCAAGTTCGTGACCGAACGCGGCAAACTCTTGCCTAGACGCATCAGCGGACTCACCGCCAAACAACAGCGCGACGTGACCTTGGCCATTAAACGCTCTCGTCAAATTGCCCTGATGCCTTTCATCAACGCCGAAGGCTAAAGCTGCTGAAATCTGGCTGTGTCTGGGGTCAAGTAAGAGCCTGGGCACCACCTTTTGGTATACAAGTATAAGGATTGAAGCCGGTGGAGAAGGGTACTTTAGTAGAATTTTGGCACAACGGCGATCGCCGCTTGGGCATTATTGATCGACCAGAAGGCAAAAAGCTCTGGGTGGCAATTGATGCCCGCCAGCAGTCATACCAGCTTCATCCCACCAAAGATATTACCTACACAGTCGCGGGTGTTAGTTGTAAACAACCGGCTGAAATCGAAACATTCTTAGCTGCTGTCGCCCCCCACATTGAACCCGAAAACTTGCCGATCGCCTGGGAAATGCTGGTAGACGATAACGCTACTACCGATCCAGCAGGCTTGGCCGATTTGCTCTATGCCGATGACTCCCCGGTGCATACCTACGCCGCCCACTGCTTACTCTCTGGCGACAAGGTTTATTTCAAAAACAAAAAAGACCAAAACTATGAACCCCGTCCCCGCAACCAGGTGCTGGAAATCCAACACCAGATTGCTGTCAAAGAGCAAAAAGAACGGGATCTGCAAGAATTTATCGATCGCATCCAAGCCAGACTGAATGGCACTGAAGTAGACTGGACAGAAGCGGATCGAGCAAAAATCGAAGGTTTTGAGAAATTTGTATTACAACCTGACTTTCCCCCCAAAGGCACCGCAGATTTATTGACAGCAATTGGCAGAGGCCAATCTGAACAGCAGGTGTTTGATCTACTGGTCGGCTTAGGCATTTGGTCGCCCCACGAAAACATTGCCCTGCGGCGTGCCCAAATCCCTGTAGATTTTGCCGACCCGATTACTGCCGCAGTCCAAAATATGTTGGCAGATTTCCCCGCCGACTTAGATCCCGATCGGCGTGACCTGACTCATTTGAAGGTTTATACGATCGATGATGAAAGTACCACCGAGATCGATGATGGTGTCAGCTTAGAAACTTTACCAGACGGTCGCCAACAAGTGTGGGTACACATCGCTGACCCCACCCGGTTTATCTCGCCCGGAGATGTGCTTGACCTAGAAGCCCGCCGCCGATCGACTACCATCTATCTGCCCACCGGCATGATTCCGATGTTTCCTACGGCATTAGCTACTGGGCCAATGAGTTTGATTCAGGGTCAGGTTTGCTGCGCCCTCAGCTTTGGGATGATTTTGGATGATACTGGCGCAGTAGTTGAATATCAAATTACTGCTGCTTCGATTAAACCGACTTATCGCCTTACCTACGACGACGTAGACGAAATGTTGCAACTGGGCATTCTTAACGAACCAGAAATTGCGGCCATTTCTAAACTAGGCAAACTCCGCCAGCAGTGGCGACAAGCCCAAGGTTCAGTCAATATTAGTATGCCGGAGGCTTCGATCAAGGTACACGATGATGAAATTGATATTTCGATCATCGAAGATTCTCCCGCTCGTCAGTTAGTCGCCGAAATGATGATTATGACCGGGGAAGTTGCTGCCCGCTACGGTCAAGATCATGAGCTGCCCTTACCTTATCGTGGCCAGCCCCAACCAGAGCTACCAACTGATGAAGAACTGAATTTGCTACCCCCAGGGCCAGTTAGATTTTGTGCCATTCGTCGCTGTATGCCGCGTAGTGAAATGGGTCTATCACCCTTGCGCCATGCTAGTTTGGGCTTAAATACTTACTGTCAGGCCACTTCACCGATTCGTCGCTATACCGATACCATCGTCCATTTTCAAATCAAGGCGCATCTGCGGGGCGACCCGTTGCCTTTTGATTACGATAAGCTGCAAGAAATCATGCAATCTATTGTCAGTACCAGCTACGAAGGTACTTTAATGGAGCGCCAGACCAATCGCTATTGGTCGTTAGAATATTTGGGTCGTGCCCATCACCAGTCGTGGGATGCTATTATGCTGCGCTGGCTGCGGGAAGATGATGAATTGGCGTTGATTTTGTTGGAAGAATTAGGTCTGGAGTTTGCCATGCGGTTCGATCGCTGGATCAGCCCAGGCGATCGAATTCAAGTGCAAGTCAGCTTTGTCGATCCCCGCAAAGATGTCATCCACTTTAAGGAAGTTTCACCTCAAGAAGCACAGGCTATCAACTAACAAACAGAGAATATTGACCAAGCAGTGTGATTTCAGATTGCTCAAGTCTTGATATAACGCTTTGTAAAATTCTGTAAAGTTTTCCACCCAAGTATTATTTTCCAAAGAGAGGAAAGGAAACATCAAAATATAACCATCATTCGCGCCTCGGAGTTCTAATCATGCAAGCATCTCACTCTATTACTCTCCGCAACATCCCTGCCAACGCCGAAGCCCTGATTCGGACCCAAATCGATCGACTCAACAAAGACCACAACTGGATCAGCGACTGCCAAGTCATTGCCGAAGTCCCTGCCCCCTTCACCACCGGCATGTACCAAATCCGCATCGACTGCAAAATCCCTGATGGATCTGTGGTGATCGATCGAGCACCCTTAATGGACTGCTACCAAGAAGACCTGCAAGTAGCTATCTGGAGCGCCTTTGAACAAGCCCGCCAAAAAATCAAATCCCATGTCATCCACTCTGCCAACTTTTCCCGCAAGCTCCAACACGCCTAAAGAACCCCCAAAATACCCTTGCTCAAATCTGATCAAGGGTATTTTTTCATTTTGATTTTACTTTTTCCAAACCTCAGCCATATTCAAGACTAGCCCTGGTAGCTCTGGTTCACAAGTAACCTGCTGAGGTCGGTTATGGATCACGTTGATAACGCCATTAGGTTGATAAAAATTGACTTGGCCATTGTGTCGATCGATTAACAGTCCCAGTTTCATACCTCTCTGACTATATTCCTGCATTCTTGCCGTCCAATCAATTCCTATTTCTGCCTCATCTAACAGACTAGGATCTTGAGTAGCTTGCAGCTTAATAACTACATCAGGCATCAGCGGCACTTTAAAGGATCGTTCCTCAGGAAGCAAACTCTCCCATTTTTCATTGCTGATCCAAAAGCTACTGATTAACTGAGGAGCATCAAGAGTTAGCTGAAAATTATCAGTAAACACTTTACCGTTACGCTGCTTCTTCGCCCAATTTACCAATTGGTCATTGAGTAACTCTTCCTTCATTCCATTAATATGTAGGCTATCAATTCGCTTACCAGGTTTTGAACCAATAATAAAGATTAACAGCACAAAGCTAGGCAGAATAATCAACATTGTGAGCAGAAAGAAATTAGACCAGCCCATCTGCTTCACGAGATCTCCCGAGGGAGCTGCTAGAATTTTACTAAAAGCAAACAGACTGGTTAACAAGGCGAGTTGAGTTGCTGAAAACTTGCGGTTGCACATGTACATCAAAAAGACTCCAAAAGCTGAGGACTCCATTCCACCAAAAAACTGTTCTACGGTAATGGCTAGCACAAAAAGCAGTTGACCGTTAGGAGGTAAAGCAAAGTTTTTACAAGCAGCAACCAAATCAGTAACATTGGGATCTGGTTGAATAATTTGAGCTAACCAGATATAAAAAATAATTCCCAGTGCCTGTAAACTACCAAAAACCAATAGCCCCTTTAAAACAGACATCCGTTTCAACACCACGCCACCCAAAATTGCACCAACAATTACGGCCACCACACCAATAAAGCCGTTGATGTCACCAATTTGTCCTTGAGTAAAACAGGCTGCCTTCAAAAAAGAGATGGACATAATGTTCATCATTGAATCGCTAAGCTTATAAAACACAATGAACAACAGCACTAAAAATCCATAAAGAGGAGTCTGCTGACGAAAAAAGCTAGAAAAGGGGTCAATAAAAGCCTGGATAAAAGGTTTTCGATCCTTAAGGGGCGGTTCTTCAACCGCTGGACTTTGGAGGGTCAGGATTAAGCTCACCAGCATGACTGCGGCCATTGATAAATAGACCGGCTGCCAAGCCTTAAAAACATTCTCAAAAAGTTTAGAGGCTCCGGCAAAAGAGACAATTAGGGCGATGCGGTAGCCAGTGGTAAAAAAGCTCATACCGATCGGTCGCTCTGCCGGTGTCAAAAGATCGGTGCGATAGGCATCAGCCACAATGTCTTGGGAGGCACCCAAAAAGGCAATGATCAAGGCATTTAACGCCAAAAGTTCCAGGTTTTGCTGAGGATTTTGCAGCGCCATTGCACCGATCGCCAGCACTAACAGTCCTTGAATAATAAGTAGCCATCCCTTGCGACGGCCTAAAAAAGGCGGCACAAAGCGGTCTAAGAGAGGAGACCACAGAAACTTAAAGGTATATGGAAATCCAATCAGACTCACATACCAACCAATTTTGGTCAAATCTACCTGGGCATCAGTCATCCAGGATTGTAATGTCTTAAAAACCAGCAGAATCGGCATTCCAGAGGCAAAGCCTACGAACAATAAAGAGACCATTTTGCGATCTTTCAAGGCTAGCAGTAACTCTTTCATAGGGCTTTCCAACGTTTTATCTTTACGGTCTAACTAGTGATTTCTCTACTAATATAAAGCGTTTTGCCTAGAGTTAACACCTGACAAGTGTTAGGGATAGCAAAATTTGTTTGCGTATGAAATTCGCACGGGGTAAAATTCAGGCTTATTGCAATCCCTAGCCAAAATTGATCCTCACTAGCACCCAGAACCCCCTCGTCAAACAAGTTCGCCGTCTGCATCAAGCCAAAGAGCGGCAGCAAGCACAAGCCTTTCTGATCGAAGGCACCCATCTATTACAGGAAGCTTTTGCAGTTCATCACCCTCTCCAACTAGTCTGTGCTACCGAAACTTGGCAAGCGCATCATTCTGCACTCTGGCAACAGGCGATCGAGCACACTCGCACTGAATTAGTCACCGAAAAAGTTCTGGCTGCTATGGCTACCACCGTCACCCCTGACGGAGTAATTGCCGTGGCCGATCGCACCACCACCTCTCAGCCTAGTCTTACCGGTAAACTAGTCTTAGCCCTTGATCGACTCCAAGATCCTGGCAATTTGGGTACCGCCATTCGTACTGCTGCCGCCGTCGGATCTGACGGCATATGGACTAGCGCCGACAGCGTAGACCTCGATCATCCCAAAGTCTTACGGGCTTCTGCTGGTCAATGGTTTCGTCTCCCCATGGCCAAAACCGATGATTTATTAGCATTGGCTCAAACATATCGATCAAACGGCAGCCAGATTATTGCTACTGGTATGACCGCCAGCCTGAATTACTGGCAAATCGACTTTACCCAACCCACTTGCATTTTGTTGGGCAACGAAGGCCAAGGCTTAGCTTCAGAGCTAATGGATGTGGCCGATCACATCGTCAAAATTCCGATGCAGCCCAGCGTAGAATCCTTAAATGTTTCGATAACTGCCGCGCTGATGTTATATGAATCCAGACGACAGAACAGTTTGCTATAATGACCAGCATTGGGGCTGTAGCTCAGATGGATAGAGCGATTGCCTCCTAAGCGATAGGCCGCGCGTTCGACTCGCGCCAGTCCCATTTCTAAAAACAACGCTGTGATACGCTTAACTGTGGGTTAAGCAGTATTTTAGCGTGCTCTCCTTTCTTTCATGACCATTCATCATTCTGACCAAGATTACAATTATCAAACCCTTGGGAAAAGACGATCTCCGCCGCGCAGATTGTCAAAATGGTTATGGACAGGCTTAACGGTAACAGGTATTACCGCTATCCCTTTTTTGTGGTTTGGCTGGCGAGAACTAGAAAACTCTTGGATTAAACCAGACGCAATTTTTGTGTTGGGTGGTGAAACAGAGCGAGAAAAATTTGCTGCCCGCCTGGCAGGCAAGCACCCTAAATTGCCAGTATGGGTATCCGGCGGGGCACCAGTGGGCTACGCCAAAAAAGTATTTGCCAAAGAAAACGTGGATTTGCAGCGTTTGCATGTCGATCGCAACGCCGTTGATACCGTCACCAACTTTACCACCATGGTTGAGACTCTAAAACAAGCTAAGGTCAAAAGTGTCTATCTAGTGACTTCCGATGATCACATGTCTCGATCGCGGTTAATCGGCGAAATTATTTTTGGTAGTCGTGGCATTGCAGTTAAACCAGTGAGCTTCGTGAGCAATCGGCCTGATGAATCTTGGCAAAAAGTGATCCGAGATGGTGGCCGATCGATTTTTTGGATTTTTACAGGCAAAACTGGTGCCCACTGGATCAAAGATTATAAGCGCGGTTTCTAGAGCGCAACAGCAAGTTTGAAATAATGCAATTTTTTTTAGCAGTCAATCCATTTGGCTGATGTATTCTGATGGGCAATTAATGCAAAATTACCCTGGGTGGTTTGCTGTCTTTTTTGCCTAGCAATCAGTGTGATACTAGTCACAATTAATCCAAATTTAGATCACTAAATAACAACGATAATCTTTGAAACTACCATGGCTACTATTAGTGGAACTGCTGCTGCCGATTTTTTAAGCGGAACAATCGATGCTGATACGATCGAAGGTTTTGATGGTAATGATATTTTAATTGGCTTGCAGGGTGATGATTCATTATTAGGCGGCAATGGCAATGATCAACTGGATGGCAGTGCTGGTAATAATACTCTAGATGGTGGTAATGGTAGTGACAAATTCGATATTCGGGATGGTTTGAATACCATCATCGGTGGTGCTGGTTTTGATGTTTTGCTGAATGTTAACTTTGGCAGTCAAAATACCCCAATTACGATCGATCTAGATAACCTATCTGCTACTCTTACTTTTCCTACCGTAGCTTCTATTAGTGGCGTAGAAGGCATTGAATCTTTTCGATCGGGTACTGACAGCGACACTATTACGGGGCTAGCAAATCGCAACCATACTATTTTGGGCAACGAAGGCAGTGATTTCATTCGCACCGGGTCTGGAGTGGATATTTTACGTGGCGATGGGGGCAATGATTTTTTGTTTGCTGGCGCTGGAGACGATCGAGTATTTGGTGATTCGGTAGATTTTGAAGGCAACTTTGTGAATCCTGGCAATGACGTAATTGATGGCCAAGATGGCAATGATCTGGTAGAAGGTGGACCGGGACTAGATTCTTTGTATGGCGGTAACGGCAATGATACTATTCGGGGTGGTGAAGGCAGTGACCAAATCGATGGCGGGGGAGGCCTTGATGTCATAGAAGGAAATAGTGGCAGCGATAGTGTTTTTGGTGGTGATGGTAACGACCAGATCTTTGGTGATGACTTTGGGGGTACTGGCAATGACACCCTGGTTGGCGGCAACGGGAATGACTTAATCGAGGGAATTGGTGGTGCCGATCGGCTTTTTGGCGGGTCTGATGATGACACTATGCGCGGTGGTGATGGTGCAGATACCTTAGATGGGGAGAATGGTAATGACTTCTTAGAAGGTGGTGCTGGTAATGATTTTATTTACGGTGCCAACGGCAATGACACGCTTCTTGCTGATGGCGGCAACGATTTGCTCAATGGCGGCAACGACAATGATATTTTAGTTGGCGATAATGGTGCCGATAGCCTATTTGGTGCTGATGGTGTGGATGAACTTTTTGGTGGCAATAACGATGATGTTTTGTTTGGTGGTGATGGTAATGATTTAATGAATGGTGGCATTGGCAACGACATTATTGATGGCGAAAACGGTGATGATCTGGTCATTGGCGGTGATGGCAACGATCAGCTCTATGGTGCTAACGGTAATGATGTGATTTTTGGTGATGCCGGTAATGATTTGTTAAATGGCGGCGACGGCATTAATAAATTAAATGGTTTGAGTGGTAACGATACTCTCACCGGCGGCGGCAGCATCGACTATTTTGTGTTCGAGACGGGCAACGCCTTCGCTACTGATGACTTGGGTGTTGATACGATCACTGGTTTTACAGTGGTCAGCGACAAAATTGTGCTCAGCAGTAATACTTTTACTAATATTAGTAACTTGGCTACCCAGTTTACTACTGTCTCCAACGATCTAGCCGTTGGAGCCAATGCCGGGATTTTGGTCTACAGCCGAAGTAGTGGCAACCTGTTTTACAACGCTAATGGAGCCGCTGCTGGTTTAGGGGTAGGTGGGCAGTTTGCCACGGTCAGCGGCTCACCAGTACTGACGGCGGCAGACTTTTTGTTAGTCAGCAGTGCTAGTGATATCTTAGTGCCCCCTGATGTGCTGCCTCCCGGTGGCGGCTTGCTTTAGGGTAATTCTTGTACCAGCACATAGGGCTGGACAATAATTGCTCGAAACTTCTGTTGCGGGTTTTGGTGCCACTTCGCCAAATGGTCATTACTGGGTTTGGTAATTAACTGCTCCCCAATCCATCGATCGACTTTGAGCGTATCATCTTGGGCGATGGCCACCCCCACATCTACCAAGTCCAAACCCTCATGGACAATTACTACGGCATCTTTTTGCAGTTGGGGTTTGAGCCAGTCTAGCTCAGCTTCATCAAGTAGTTCGGTTAGTTGGGCACGGAGTTCTGCTGACATAAATTTTTGGGGATATCCTGAAGTAAAAGCTACTGAGAAATAATTATGCTCGATCGAGTGCTGGAACCAGAAGTAATGGACGATTGGCAAGAAGCCACAGCATATGATGCTATGGATTTTAGCGCAGTCAACCGCGATTTTGCCTTAACGGCGATCGGTCTATACCCTCATGCGGTGCGGGTACTAGATATTGGCACTGGCACCGCCCAAATTCCGATTATCCTCTGCCAAGAAAAATCTTGTTACCAAGTATTGGGTGTAGACATGGCGCAGTCCATGCTGATCTTGGGTCGCCGCAATATTGAAGCGGCGGGCTTGCTACAGCAAATTCGGCTAGAGCTGGCTGATGGCAAACGCCTGCCATATCCCAATTGGGAGTTTGACATGGTGATTTCTAATAGCTTGGTGCATCATCTGCCCGATCCCCAAAGTTTTTTTCAGGAAGTCGCCAGATTAGTGAAACCCAACGGTGCCGTCTTGATTCGAGATTTAATCCGTCCCGATAGTGTGGCGGAGATCGATCGGATTGTGACGGAGGCGGGCGACTATGGCCCTCGGCAAAACCAGCTTTTTCGGGATTCCTTAGCAGCAGCTTTCACTTTGGCTGAAATCCAAAATTTGGTGGCAGATGCTGGGATGACCGATTATCAGCTTACTCAGACATCTGAGCGACATTGGACTTTGGCTATTCGTGGTGGAGGACATAATCGAGTGAGCAATTGACCAAGTAAGCCACTTGGCTGAGAGGTGTTGATAAACCTTAGAAATTTAACTACGGTATCAATGAATTCATTTTTTAGCCCGTCTCTTGCTGATAGAAACCACTTTTTTCTTAAACATTCTTAAACTTTTTTACTGTCTTTATTTCAAATAAGAATCATGGCTGACTCTATCTTCCCTGCTCCATCTGAAAACCCGATCGCAGCCCCTCTGCCCTCGTTAAATAGCTCAGATTTACCTGCTACCAATAGCAGCATTGCGCCCATTATTCTACAACAACCAATTGGGGCTGTCCGAGTAGAAAATGGTGGCATCGTACCGTTAAATGCCTCGGCTCAAAATGCAGTAGATACTACGCCGGATCTCCTGCCACCGAAGCTAGATGTGTATTTAGTTGCTGATGATGGTTTTTCGGGAGGTGATAAAGTTACTAGTAAACCTGATATTACTGGCATGGTTTCAGATGATTTTGGGGTGAATAAGCTGCTGGGTAAGTTTGCTGACCAATCTACATTTGTCGATATTAAAAGCTTTTTACAGGCCGACGGCAAGTTCACGATCGATCAGCAAAAGCTCAATGAAATTAACGGTCAAGCCCTCATTGCAGGCTCCTATCAATTTGAAGTCCAAGCTATAGACAAAGCTGGTAACGTGAATACCAAAGCTGTGCAGTTCACGTTAGAAAATCCCCTGCAATATTCTTATAAAGTCAATGATAATACTATTACTACTGGCCAAGAATTAAATAAATTTAAATATACTGGCAACTGGAATTTGGCCAATGAATCCAATGCCTATGAGGGTAACTCTCACTGGACAAATGATAAAAATGCCAGCTATGAAGTGAAATTTTATGGCTCCCAGGCAAAGTTGTTTAGTATTCATAATCCCTGGGGTGGCATTGCTGGAGTTAGTATTGATGGCGGTGCCGAAAAACTAGTTGATACCTATGGCACTGATTGGAAAAACGCTGCGTTTTTCCAAAGTGAGGTATTGGCAACCGGTGAACACACGATCAGAGTGCGGGTGACAGGTCAAAAAAATGCCGCCTCCGGTGATCACATGATTTCGATCGATCGGTTAGAGGTGCTGGCTCCGGCTAGTAGTACTACCAGCTTGGCCGCTTGGCCTGCTAATACTGTTGCCGTGGCCAGTCCTAATAATTCAGCGCTGCTGTTTTCACCCTATGGTTGGGGTACGGTAGCCAATGGAGTGCAAACCAGTAATGCTGGCGCATATATTAAATTCCGCTTCAATGGCTCTCAAGCTACGCTGAACGTGGATACCAGCAACCAGACTTCTTTTCCGCTGCTAGATGTATATGTAGACGGTAAACAAACTGGTGATCAGTTGTGGTTGAAAAATGCTACTAACGGCCAAATTCAACTCTTTGGTGGTGACAATGGTGATCATGATGTAGTGGTGTATTTCCGTCGTCGGGAGTTGTTTGATGGTACTAATCCCTCAGTAACTGCGGTGAAACAGCAAGATTGGCTTACCGATGCCGAGCATTTGCGAGTTACTGGGGTTGAGGTAAGTGGTGGCAGCGGCTTCTTAAATAATAATTTTGCCCGCAGCAAAACTGCTGTATTCTTCGGCGATAGCATCACTGAAGGTGGAGTGCAGACTTTTGAACCCAATGCTCCCGATCGACCTGCCAATTTTCCGTTTACCGATATTGTCAATAATTTCTCTTATAAAACCTACGCTGCCCGCTTAGGTGACTTACTCAATGTGGAATATGGCCAAGTGGGCTGGAGTGGTTCTGGTTGGGTACGCCCTTCTGCGCCTACAGGCAATCCACCGGTTTTGGATAGCTGGTTACGCTTTAATGGCCAAAGCAGCGCCCAGCGCAACTTTAATCCTCAGCCAGACTATGTTTTCATGAACCTGGGCACCAATGATATCCCCTTTAATCCGGGCGAAAACAACATTAATTTCAATGTTACTGAAACTGCTTATACCTGGCTGAAAGATGCCCGCCAGCGCATTCCTGGCGCCGAAATTTTTGTGATTTATCCATTTAATCAAACCAAGAATGCTGAGCTAAGACAGGGCATTGTGCGGTATCTCAATGAAAATCCTGGTGATACCAAAGTCCATGCCTTGAATCTGGGCGCTGAAGGTGCCAGAGGTTTAGTAGGGCCATACATTGCCGAGTTTGCGGTGGATAGTGTCCATCCTACAGCTAGCCGCCATCAACAGCTTGCGGGCTTACTCTATGACCAAATCAAACCGATCGTGGGTGTCTCCTCTACGATTATCCAAGATACTAGCACTGCTTCGGCTACTGGTTTGAATACGGTAAAATACACTGGTTTGTGGCAGACTGAACCGCTATCGGGCAATCCAGCACGATATAGCTATCTTTCTAGCGATAATAATGCCACCTATGAGGTGACGTTTAGAGGCGATCGGTTCCGGCTCTTTGGCAACAAAGACAATGACAACGGCATTGCAGCCATCAGCATCGATGGCGGGGCAGAGGTCACTACTGATCTCTACAGTAGCAATCCTCTCAATGATGCCCTGTTATATCAAAGTGGCAGTCTGGGCAATGGTTTCCACACCATCAAGTTACGAGTAACTGGTCAGAAAAACACTAGTTCGATCGGAAGTACGATCGACATTGGTAAGCTAGAGGTTTTCTAGGTCAGTATCAGGTATTCGCTGATTTGACTTGCCAGCTTCCTGGACGGTTAAGATATCATAGCCCAGTTCTCGCAAGCATTGAACGACAGGGTATGGGTATTGTTCATCTGCATATAACCGTTTCATTCACTAAATTTCCTGATTCATCGATTCATCGTTATCTTTGATTTCTGCTTCAATTTCATCAGAAAAAGCAGCAGCATACGCCCAGGCATTGGCAATATCAGTGGCTGAGATAGTTGGATAACTGGTTAGCAAATCCGCTTCGCTATATCCAATACGTTTCGATTCAACTAAACCCCAGACAGTGATACGGGTGCCAGCAATGCAGGCACTACCGCCACAAACACCGGGCGTTTTTTCAATACCTCGTCCAAGAATGGCTTTACCTTGAGATAAAAGCTGAACAGCTTGTATTTTTTCACTTTCCGAAAGAGCTAGTAACTGAGGTTCTAATTCTTTAAGAGTCATGATTGAGCCAGGAATAAGTGTGATCACCATTCTAGCTTAGATACCATCTATTTGAATTCGTGCAGTAGTTCGATCTATTGGCAGCTTTGGCCATCTAGTCTAGGCCATTATCAAACCAGGGTATCCTCCGATCCCATATTAGCGCCGCATTCATAGAATAATCTGCCAGAAGAACATAGTATTTTTGGGTTTGTTTTTCGGTCAGACACCATAAAATTAGTTTGCGGATAAATCTGGGGGTTAAAATTTCTGGGTCTGACCAGGGTTGTGTTTGAACTCGAAACCAGCCATGTCTGTTGGAGGGTAAGCCAGGAAAACGATTAAGAACATCTATGAAATAATATGGAGATCGATCATAATTTTTTTCGGTATTAATTTTCACCCAAGTTACAAATGCAAATATTAAAACACTGAATTACTATTATCGCCAGTCAGAAAATACTTGAGCATCAATGGTAATAATTGGCCTCATAAGTAACCTCCCAAGAAAAATCTCTAGCCAAACCCATGGTGATTTTTCGCTTGCTGGAGATACAAGAAGAACAATTAAGTTACAACGAAACAATGCCATCAATACAGCTAATTGTTGATGTTTTAAATTAGGCTCTTCAATAGCATGAATAAAAGGTTCAGATGTTTCAGACAAACGCTTGTGCAAGTTAGTTAACATTGTCATATTCACAAAACCATCTCGACGAGAATAACTAACAAAAACATTCATCTCCCAAATCGGTCTGAAAAAACCGCCCAAACAACTATATTTACAATAATTAAAAAAGCATAAGTCAGCATCGAAAGGTTAAACATAGCGTCAAACACCATTTTAGCCTGTTTTTTATTGATTCTTTCCGGCTCAATTATCTGGGAGCTATAAGGAATTTCCATTTTAGCCTGTTTTTTATTAATTCTTTCCGAGTCAATTGCTTGGGAACCATAAGGTATTTCCAATTGTTCTTTTTGTCGTTCCTTTATTTGTTCTACAATCACCTTCATTCTACCACGAGTCTTAACCTGATAATAAAAAGCTACAGAATCAAGAACCCAGAAGCATATAGGAATTACAAAGCCAGCAACAACCAATGCAAAGTCTAATTTATCATTTGTAAATCTTACTAAAAGAGTAAGAACCACAAATTCCGTGGTAATGCAAAATTTTTTGGTTTCAAAGCAAAAGCTGCTTATTTGGGAAACAACTCCATGTAGTTGATCTATCAATTTCCAATCAAGCTCATCGTCAAGAGATTTAAAATACGGCTTTTTCTCAAAAGACTTTTGGGTGTTTGACATAAGAACCTCATTATCAGAACAAACTAATAACATTTAGAATAGTTTATTATGATCAACATTTTCAATCAGGATTTCAAGGCGGAATGCTTAACGTGAATTCAGGCTTCATTATTTGGCATAAGACTATTATTAATCCATTCCAGAATCCGATCAGGATAACGCAGTATCGGCTGATTCGTCTCCAACAACCTCAACTCCAAAGCCGTCAAAGTCCGCGCCGAAATCATCGATCGACCATCATCTCCAGTAGTCTTAACCATCAACAACGAACCAACCTGAAGACAAGCCTGGGGCACCTCCTTCAACGCATCTACCAAAGAAGACACGGCCTCTACTTGATTCACTGTCACAGACACATCTTCACCATGAGGCTTGGGTATTACAACCGATTTACCTTCAGAAACACTACGCGATCGAAACTCTCCATCCCTCGCCTGAACATTATTGAACAAAATCACAGTGGTCTGAGATTCACTCATTTTATAAATCGGTGCAGGCAAACCAGAGCGCTTCATTTCATCTCGCATTCTCCTAGTGCCCTCACTCAAAGCCCGCACAAACTCTGCCCCCCGCTCATCCCGCATCATCTTTAACCACTCAATCAACTTCGGATTACGGGGAGCCGAGTTTAACCGCATATCTTCCAACGAAAACTCCGCAGGCACATCCTGATCGCGCTGTTGCAAGCGCCCAGAATTTCTCACCACAAAAGCATTGCGATAAGATTCACATTCAATAGGTAGCCCAATTGCATACTCCCGATGAGCCACCGCATTCACGATCGCCTCATCCACCGCAATCAGCGGATACTCCGGCACCTCCAAAAATCCACCATCAAGATTTCTGGTTTGATAAAGCTTAAAAAACCCCGACTCCCTAAAAAAAGACCTGATATCTCGCACCTGCTTGGTGATTGACCCCGTAAACTTGCGATCGAACGTCGGCAAACCACGATCTGCGATATTCTCTACATCAGTCTCAAAGCGCAACAGCCGGATAAACGAGGCCGATGCAACTCGCTGTGGATTCGCCGCAAAAAACAGCATTCCAGCATTCGTGAAATTATAGCCATCACTACTGCGATTAATTGCCCCTACTTGATACAGTAACTCTTCGTCACTATATTCATAGCCAGAATCTTGTAAAAATACCTTCCGAAACTCTTGTACAACCTGTAGATCAAGATCTCTGACATCATAGACACAGCAATCTGCTTGCTCATAATCTACAACGCCTTTATCTCGTCGCAACTGCTCAAGCTGACTCTGATTCAGACAAATATTCTGAGATCCTTGCCTTGTCCAAACACGTGGATAATTTCCTAAAGTCTGACAAATTCGACGAGAAGTATATGGCACATAGATCAAGCAGATAAAATCCTGGTGACCAGCTTCATTAGTACATTCAAAGAACTTTGCTTGAGCCGCTTGATCAGACAAAAAATCATTAAATCCTGTTAACCGACTCCGCTGAGTATCCGATAAGTGGCTAACACCCTTGACCACTCCTTGAGCAGAAATCCCAACAACCAACAGGCTTCCTGATTTATTGGTATTCGCAAACGCCGAAATACATCCAGTGATTTGCTCCAAAACACCATCTAACTTTTTGGAGCTGACCAAACCATTCTCCCCTACACGGCCAGCTTCCTTGCGATCGAAAAACTGCCCCTCAAACTCCGTATCGTCTGAGGCAGTCAAAAAATCCCAATGTTGTTCAGGATGTTCAAAAACTGCTCTGGGGTCAGGCATCTCAATTTCTGCACTCAAAACTCTATTGCTTTCAGTTTAACCTTAACAAGCCATTTAGCTTTGTATCTGGAGGTAGAATCACGATCCCTCACTCAATAACCACTGTAGAAATAGCAATAATCCAACTGCTCGATCGCCCTTCTTACTTGCCGACTAGCCAACCAGCCAAAAACAACCCCACCCAACAACAAACCAAACGGCGTAAAACTCACCCCCCAGATATGACCCAATACATAACCACAAACTAAATTAATCAAAGTAACAGGCCATAACATCTTCAAAATTGCTGGCATTTGATTTAATGTCAGCAAAATAATCGTATTCCACAGACCAAAAGCCAACGCCAAATACCCCAAAATCCCCAACCCCGTTAAACTCATATCCGCCGACCGTTGATGAGCCATCGACATCAAAGTCATCGTAATCAGCCCTACCCCTAAAGCAATAGACACTACCAAAGTTCCTACCACCCGATAGCGGTGCTTCAGTTGACCAACTAGCCGATGGACATTCTGGGGCGTAGCGGGCTTCGCCACCTGATACCACCAAATACTAAACTTCGCCGCCAAATATTCCACAAACGGCATCACAATCAAAAAATTCAACAGCGCCAAATCCATCGGTCGTTGATAGTTACTATTAATAGCAAAAGGTACATTGCTATAGCGATCGAGAATTAAACCCGCCGCAAACCGATCGGCAAACAAAAAGCCAAAATACAGCAGTCCATAGAAAAAATAGGGGCTAAGAATATAAGCGATCGCCGCAGGCTTGGGTAAAGCAGGTAGCTGCTCCTGACTGCGCTCATCCCGGCGAGCCTGTAAATAGACCCACATCAACATCACAAACATCGCCACCAACGCCGAACCCATCGTCGCAATCTGGCAGCTCACCGCATCTAAACGCAAACCCAACCGACAAACCAAAAAAATCACCGCAATCATCACCAACGCACTGGGCGTAGACCATTTATAACGCAGTGACACCATGGCAAACACCTGCCACATGATGCTCAAAATAGTGAAATAAACTCCGGTAACTATTAAATACTTATCGCCTGCATAGCTGCGATAAAAGCCAAAAACCACCCAAATAATGCCTAAGAAAATACTGCTGATCACACCCATCAAAAAAATTGGCCGACAAGAGCGTTGAGCGTGGATTGGTTCGTTCATATTTTTATAGAACGTTGAATCATTTGCACGAAGCCACCGCTAGCAATTAGACTACCCATCAAAGCCGGTGATAGCAAGGCACTAAATTGTACTGGTACCACTTCTGGGTCAGCCCAAGAAAAGAAATTATCCACAATCATCGATACCACAAAGGGAATTGCGTACAAAAAGCTGCGAGAAAACTCCCCACAGAAAAAAGCCAATTCTTCTAGATAAGAGCGGCGAGTAATGATGGCTGGAGTAGGTTCTCTGGTGGCCAAATAACCATTTTCTCGCAAGTAATTATAAATTTCTGAGCCTAGGGCTAGAGAATCAGAATAGCCAAACTCGCTGGCAATTTGTCGATCGGTGTAACCCAACGATTCTAAAATCGCCGCAATTTCCCAGCGATCGGCTGGTTGGGGGCTGATAGTTTGCACCTCGGCGATCGCTTCTTGAAGTTTAGGGTTAGCAAGTCTGGTGCTGTTCACAATATCGAAGCCTCTTAATTTCTATTATCAGCAAGCAATCCATTGGGTTGAGTGGCCGGTTGACTGGTGAGCAGATCAATTTTGACCTGGCGAATTAACTGATGATAAGTATCAATATGAGTCTGAGAAAACAATCTTTTTGTAAATAGTGTCATTGCCCGTTCTCTGGCCTGAGTGCCATATTTATCTCGCTCGGCGATCGGCAGATTCAACATGTGTAAAATTCCTTCTGCCAGAGCCGGGGGCTGTTTCGCGGGCACCAACATGCCTGTTTCCCCCAAAGCTTCTCCCACACCACCCACATCAGTAGCCACAATTGTCCCACCGGAAAGCATCGCTTCTACTACCGCATAAGGAAACCCTTCAGAAATACTCGACATCGCCACCACATCTGAGGTGCTATAGACTCGCCATGGCTCACTGGTATATCCGGCAAAGTTAATGTTTTGCTCTAAACCAAAATTAGTTACTGCTGTTTGACAGTCCCGGAAATAATTGGCATCCGAAGGCTTGCCATAAAACTGAAATTCCACGTTGGGTACCTGGTCGCGGACGATCGCCGCCGCTTTAATTAATTCCAACTGTCCTTTGAGGGGAAAAATCAACCCCATGTTCATCACGATCGGGTGGGATGCCTCTGGACGAGCCACCGGTTTAAAAATATCGGGGTCAGCACCGTTATAAATGACTTTGATCTTGTTGGCCGGTACTCCCCACCATTTTTCCCAACGGGCGTTGTAGGCGCAAACCGGAGCAATAATATCAGCAAAGAAGTAATTGAGTCGTACTACTGCACCAACTAACTTATTTAAAAACAATCTGACATAGAGAGAATCGATCGTCTGCACCAAGCGCAAATAATTTTCGCGTACAATAATGCCATGCTCTGTGAGCATATAAGGCAAACCATGCTTAATTTTACCAATTACTCCCGGCAACCCACAGAAAGAAGCTGCGGAAGAGTGAATTAAATCTACCTCTGGAACCGGCAGATGAATTGTCAACATAAAGCGTTGAAAAAACCGTAGAGCATCGGTCATTTCACCCACGGTGATATCAGAAATCCGGCAGCGATCCTGCCAGGGTTGTAAGACAATATCTTGAAAACTTTCCCACACCAAAGATGAATTCATGGTGGTGTTGTAATCGTACTGCAAAAAGTAATCATGAAGATTTACCAGCAGCCGACCCATCCGGCGGGTATTGTGGCTGTCGTGTACTACGCCGTGTAAGAATTCCTGGAAAATTGGTAGAAACTTGTTAGCAATTACGGCTTTGGTGGTAGCACTTTTACTGCGCACTGCCCGCACAAAAGGAATTCGCCAGCTAAATTCTAGGGGGTCTTCTACGCCCCATAAGGGAATTTTAATGACCTCAGTAACGTTGGGGGCACATTGATATTGCTGTAATAAGTAGGGATTGGCAATGACCGCAAATATTTTGAAATCTATATTGCTGAGTGACTCGGTGAGTTCGTGGCACCAAGTACTTACTCCTCCTCTTTGGAAAGGATAAGTGCCTTCGGTAGTAAGCAATACGCGCGGTCGGTTCATGGGAATGCCAGAGAGAGTTGTTATTTCAACGGAAAATAAATGGTGGCAGGTTGACCCACAAAGAAATCTTTTCCAACTCGGAATTCAACTTCTACTTTTTGCTTACGATTTTCTCCTGTAGGAGAAATATTTGCAACCTTACCAGCATAGTCATGCATATCATTCCCGCTTTTGATTTTAATCAAAGCGCGTCGGCCAACTTGCAGCGTGCTAGCTAGCTTTTCATCTACTTCCACAATGGTTTTAAGCTGCTGGGGGTTAGCAATGCTTACTAACTTGTTGCCAGAAAACACTTGATCACCCGAGTTAAGTGGTAGCTCTACTACGTTGCCCGGAGCAGTAGCAGTAATATCAATCAGTACGGGCTGGTTACTAGGAGTGGCGAGAGTGGCAATCGGGCTAGGTGTCACTAAAGCCCGCTGGCGCAAGGCTTGCAGATTGCTACCCAACTGTTGATAGCTGAGCTTTTCTTGTTGGAGTTGCTCTTGCAATTTACGGATCTTTTCTTCTTGCTCTTTCAGTTCAATCTGCTGCTGTAAGAGCAGTTTTTGCGATTCTACTGGCTGGCTATCGGTGCGAGTTTTTTGAGCTAGTGCCAAAGACTGACGAGCATTGTTGTATTCGATCCGGGCTGAATCCATCGATATTCTGGCACTGTCGGCCTCAGCTCTGGCTCGAAAAACACTGTCTTGGGCAATTACGCCATCTTCGAGCAGCCGTTGGTTAGAAAGATATGTGCGCTGCTTTTTCTCGTAGTCAATCCGTTGCAGGTCGTAATTAGATTGGGCTTTTTGAATTGCTTCACGGCGCTGTTGCAAAAGAGCTGCTTGACTAGATTGCTGTTGACTTTGAGAAAGTTGCAGGTTGGCGTTACTGAGCTTGTTACGCAGAGGGATGATTGTCTGATTTTCAGTGGCGATTTTTTCTTCTAAAATGCTCGATCGCTGTTGAGATGCCTGCTGCTGCTGGATTAATGCCTGCTGCTGCTGCAATAAATTTTGCTGCTGAGATTGCTGCTGCTGAATTTGAGCCTGCTGCTGCTGAGTAGCCTGCTGTTGCTGCTGCTGAATTTTTTCTTGGTTGCTGCGTTCTGCTTCTACGTTGCGGATAGTCATGAGGACTTCTCCTGGTTGCACCGCTTGACCCACTTTTACTTTAACGTCTTGGACAAAACCAGGCACAGTAGCATTAATCTTATTGCTCTGTTGAGCTTCGATTTTGCCGGTGAACGGAGTTTCTTGCAGCTTATTGGCCTGTTCTTGGACGCTAATTGCTGCTTGAGGCTGTTGTAAGCCTTGACGCACCAAGTAAATTGAGCCGATCGATCCCACTGCTAAAGCAATACCAGCGGCCACTTGTACCCAGCTAGTAGAGGTGCTGCCCAGGCGAGTGGTTGCCACATCTACTAGCATCTCGGAGGCCGCATCGGTGGCTAACACGGGCGAGTCGGTTGCTCGGCGTTGAATTTTAAAGCCGGTAATAGTCAGACCACTCAGACCGGTAACATCTAGTTCTGTCGGAATCGGGCGGGGCTGACTGAGAGGTGCGCCGTTAGATTTCGGCGGAAGTTCGGGGATAAATTGTTCAAATAGGCCGGGGGCAATTTGGGTGTAGCCGCGATGCACAAAGCGCACGGCATCTTGAATTTCTTCGGGGGTTGCGCCTTTGAGTAAGTATCCTTTGGCTCCAGCATGGATCGATCGAGCCACGTATTCGTTGCTGTTGTGGCTGCTCAGTACCAACACCCGCACTTTTTTACCCAGTTCGCTGCTAGCAATAATTTTGGTAGCCAACACGCCGTCAATGTCGGGCATTTCCATGTCCATCAACACCACATCTGGCTCTAGCAGCTTGACTTGCTCGATCGCGTCATAGCCATTATTTACCATTCCCACAATCTCGAAATCTGGCTCTGGCTCTAAGATAAACTTGAGCCGTTCCCGAATGCTTTTCTGATCGTCTACTATGAGTATGCGAATCATTACTGCTGCTGGCCATTGGTATGTAGATTTCGCACCAGTTAGTTCTTGGTTCAATTCTTGCGTAGAGGCACCACTCATGGCCAAGACTTGGGATTCAATACCCAAATCTGTCGATTCTACTGCGATCCACTGGTGATTGGTATCCGCCATTTGACTTGAACTTAAAGGAATTCTCCCATGATTTATCCCAGTGGTGAAGACATTGGTGGAAATCTTAGGCTATCTCTTTACTTTGCCCGTTTCACCTTAGATAAATAACAAGCGGGCTTCTTTTACGTATTTATGCTGACATCCGAAAATCCATCTTCTCTGAAAGCCGATCGATTGAAAGAAACCGACTGGCGACTATTTGCGCGGTTGATTCCCTATGCTCTGAAAAGTGGCAAGCTGTTGCTGCTGTCGCTGCTGATGCTGTTTCCTTTGGGGGTGGCCAATGCGGTACAGCCCTTGCTGATTGGCCAAGCCATTTCGCGGATTCGTTCTGAAACCACCTGGCCGTTTATTGCCCAGATGTCGGTCAATGATGCCCTGAATGTTTTGACGCTGCTGCTGCTGGTGACGGTGGCTTTGCGGTTGGTATTGGTGGCCGTTCAGGGATACACGGTGCAGCGGATTGGTCAACAGATGACGGCAGATATTCGCCAAGATTTATTTAATCATGTGACTTCTTTGGGGGTGCGGTTTTTTGATAATACGCCGGTGGGTAAATTAATTACTCGGTTGACTAATGATGTGGAAGCATTAGGTGATGTGTTTACTACCGGGGCGATCGGTATTGTTAGTGATCTGTTTTCGCTGGTGATTTTGGCAGCAGCGATGTTTTGGTCGCAGTGGCAGTTAGCAACGGTGCTGACTCTGATGCTGGTGCCGGTAACGGCGCTAATTGTCTATTTTCAGTTTGAGTACCGCAAGGCTAATTACAAGGCGCGAGAAGAGCTTTCCACGATGAATGCCAGCTTGCAAGAGAATATTACTGGTATTAATGTAGTACAGCTTTTTCGTCGTCAAAAGTTTAATGCCGAGCAGTTTCGATCGATCAACCAAAAGTATGTAGCCGAAATTGATAAGACCAATTTCCATGACTCGGCGATCTCGGCGACTCTAGAGTGGATTTCTTTGGTGGCGATCGCGGTAGTGCTGTGGTTGGGTTCGGCGATGATTGTGGGTAAACAGATCGAGTTGGGCACTCTGTCTGCTTTTGTGATTTTTGCCCAAAGGTTGTTTGAGCCGCTGCGTCAGTTTGGGGAGAAGTTTACGGCAATTCAGTCGGGGTTTACTGCGGTAGAACGAGTTAGCGATATTTTGCAGGAGCCGATCGAAATTAAAGATACTCTTGGCACTTCTTCTAAACTAGCCGATTTAGATTTGGCTGGTGGCGGTGAGATTTGCTTTGAGCATGTCTGGTTTGCTTACAAAGATGATGACTATGTAATTCAAGATTTAGATTTTACTATTCAGCCCGGTGAAAAGATTGCTTTAGTAGGACCAACCGGAGCAGGAAAAAGTACTATTATTCGGTTGCTCTGTCGGCTGTATGAGCCAACTAAGGGACGGATTTTGATTGATGGTATAGATATTCGCAATTTGCCTCAGCGAGAGCTACGGCGCTATTTGGGGGTGATTTTACAGGATGGATTTTTGTTTGTGGGGGATGTAAAAAGTAATATTACTTTGGGTGAAGAGTATTCGATGGCGCAGGTGCAAGCGGCAGCAGTGGCGACCAATATTGATGGTTTGCTCTCGGAGTTGCCCCAGGGCTATGATACCCAGTTGCGGGAGCGGGGTACGAATCTTTCGGGTGGTCAAAAACAGTTGCTGGCGTTTGCGCGGGCGGCGATTCGCAATCCTAAGGTGTTGGTGTTAGATGAAGCGACTGCAAATTTGGATGTGGGCACTGAGGCGCTGATTCAGGAGGCTTTGAATCATTTGCTGGTGGGACGCACGGCGATTATTATTGCCCACAGACTATCTACGATTCGGTATGTCGATCGAATCTTTGTGCTCAAACAAGGCTCTTTAGTAGAATCTGGTAGCCATGATCAGTTAATGGCTGCTGGTGGACTTTATGCTAGTCTGCATCAGTTGCAGATGCTGGGCAGCTAGGTTTTTGGACATTCTTATTGTATATGATGTCAATTGTCTGCAAGTTTTGGCAGCAATTCCAAATTCAGATTCCTCGTAATAAGCCAGGTTGATGCTGGGGGCTTGCCCCCAGGCCCCCATTGGAGGGCATTACGCCGCCCTCCAAACCTCCCAACGTAAGGGTTGATCTTTCTGAGTGGCCGCATTGTCTTTATTGATCAAATTAAGTTAGGTCAACACCCGCAACTGCGCGACAATGCTGTTTGATATTTTTGAATTTGGAATTACTAAAGCCTTGGCGGATCAAGGCTGGTATGGATGGTCTATGGATCTTTGAGAATATGATAGGATTAGAGGACTCTGATGCAGGTTTAGGTATGGATCTGGTTTCATCGACTGTTTGGGTGCTGACACTATTGCTGACTAAGGCGATCGAGAAAAATGGCGAAAATTTGGGGGAGAGAGCCGCCGGTTTGCTGGGCAAAGTTACCACCAAAATTGGTCAAAAATTATCTACAGACTCGATGCAGCGACTGATTGAGCAGCCAGAGCAGTTGCTGCTGAATCCAGGTGCAATCGCTGAAGTTGAGGCGGTGTTTAAAGATAGTCCGGCGGTGATTAGAGATATTCAAGATTTATCGGCAGCAGTGCAGCGTGATTTGAGTTTGGTGGTGGCGATCGAGCAGTTGGTGCAAAAGCACCAAAATAATCCGGCGATGCAGCAGATTGCTCAGCAATTAAAAAGTTTGAAATGGGAGTTAAATCATCCGCCTACACCTATAGCTGATTTGTCTTTTCCGAGTGGGGTGGTGCGCTTGGGTTCACGGTTTTATGTGGCACATGCTGAGCTACAATCCAAATGTGAGCAAGCGATTTCCCAGCCTTCGGGATTGTTGCGTATTCAAGCTCCGGCGCAGATGGGCAAAACTTCTTGCTTAGAGCGCTTAGTTGTCTATGCTGAGGGTTTAAACTATCGAGTGGTGCGAATAGATTTGCAGTTAGTAGATAGAAAGGTATTACAAGACTTAGATCAATTGTTACAGTGGTTATGCCGTCAGGTTTGTAGACAATTAAATCAGCAAGTTGATGTAACTGATTGCTGGAGTACCAAATATGGCAGCAAAGTCAATTGCACTGATTTTTTGGAGCACTACATTCTGAATCAATCACCGCAACCCCTGTTGCTTTGTTTAGATAATTGGGAGGGGATTTTTAGTTGTCCAGATATTTTTGAAGATTTTTTGAGTTTGTTACGCTTTTGGCATGATCAAAAGCGAGAACCCTGGAGTAAGCTGCGAATGGTGTTATTGCATGTTTGGTATAAAGAAATTAGCCATATTAAGGGTTCCCCATTTAATGTGGGGCAAGTAGCATATTTACCAGAGCTGACGACTTTGCAAGTACAATATTTGATAGATTTGTATGGATTGAATTGGCAAGATCGTCAGGTAGCAGGGTTAATGAATTTGGTGGGTGGTCATCCCCATTTGATTCGGTTAGCGCTGCATGAAGTGGCACAAGAGAACATTATTTTGCAGACGCTGTTAGCTACTGCTGATCGAGAAGATAGTTTATATGGGAATCATTTACAGCTTCATTTTTTGTATTTAACCCAGCAGCCAGATTTGAAGAGACTAATGGCCAAAATTGTCCGCAGCGATCAGCCTGTATTTATTTCTTCGGTTTTGCTGGGGCAGTTAAAAGATTGTGGGTTAATTAAGTATCATGGAGATGAGGTGGCACCGGCTAATCAGCTTTATCGATCGTATTTTCGTAAACGTTTGTAGGGGGTAGTGATGTCTTTTTCGTATCAGGTGGGGGGCAGTTTAAGTTTAAATTCGCCAGCTTATATTGCCCGTGAGGCCGATCGAGAGCTGTATGAGGCTTTGTTGGCGGGGGAGTTTTGTTATGTGTTGACTGCGCGGCAGATGGGGAAATCTAGTTTGCGGGTGCAGGTGATGGGGCAGTTGCAGGATGCGGGAGTAAAGTGTAGTGCCATTGATTTGACGGGGATTGGTGCAAAAAACATCACGGCAGATCAATGGTATCGGAGTATTATGCAGCGGATTTTGCGAGATTTGCAGTTGTTGGAAAGTTTTGATTTAGATAGATTTTGCCAAGTGCGGCCAAATCTGGGTTGGGTGCAGCAGTTGAGTGAGTTTGTGGAGGAGCTGTTGCTGCATTATGTGACGGCACCTTTGGTAGTGTTTGTGGATGAAATTGACAGTATAAGTAGTCTGCCTTTTGATAGTGACGATTTTTTTGCTTGGATTCGGTATTGTTGCAATTTGCGGGCAGATTTGGCGCGTTATAGTCGATTGTCTTTTTGTTTGTTGGGGGTGGCGACTCCGACTGATTTGATTCAGGATGGGACGCGCACGCCGTTTAATGTGGGGAGATCGATCGAGTTGGAGCGGTTTGTGCCGGGGCGGTTGAGGGTGTTGTTGGAGCCTTTGGGGCAGTGGGTGGCGGATTTGGAGGAGGTGCAGGGGGTGATTTATGAGTGGACTGGGGGGCAGCCTTTTTTGACCCAGCGGTTGTGTGAGATGTTGGTGGGGGTGGAGATTGGGGTGGGTGAGGCGGCGGTGAAAGTTGGGGCGGTGGTGCGGGAGCAGATTTTACATAACTGGGAGTTTAGAGATCAACCGGCGCATTTGCAGACGATTCGTAGTCGGTTGTTGAATAGGGATGAGCAGACGGTGGGGCTGTTGTCACTGTATCAGCAGGTATTGCGGGAGCCTTTGATGGTGAAGGCGGAGGATTTGGTGGAGGTGATGGCGTTGCGGTTGACGGGGTTGGTGGTGTCGGAGCAGGGGAGGTTGGTAATTTATAACCGGGTTTATCGGGAGGTGTTTGATATGGTGTGGGTGGAGCAGGAGTTGGCGAAGTTGCGGCCTTATGCGGGTTCTTTGGGGGAGTGGTTGGCTGGGGGGCGGGATGATGCTTTTTTGTTGGCGGGGCAGGGGTTGGTGGAGGCGCAGGTGTGGGCGATGGGGCGACGGTTGAGTGAGGTGGATTATCAGTATTTAACGGCTAGTCAGCGGTTGGATACCGATCGGATGAAGTCGAAGATAGAGCAGATTATAGAGGAGGCGGAGCAGATTGTTAGTAGAGCGCGTAGGATAGCAAGAAGATGGATTTTTGCCGGGGTGGGTGGTTTTATGGTGTCAACCATGGCGATAGGATGGGCTTTGCATAACTATAATGAAGTGGCTTGGAGGACAAACATTGAGCAAGAAATGGAAGTCATCAATGCATTACCAGCAAACGGCCTTGATCGCCTTATTCGTTCTGTCAGAATAGGCAGAAAGCTTCAAACAAAATTCCGTGATACTAGCTTTCCCAACTACCCTTCTTATAGCCCAATCAAAAGCCTTCAAGATGTTTTAATCACTAGGTGGAATGAAGTTAATGCCATAGAATCTCAAAGTGTTATTAATAGTGTGGCAGTGAGTGGCGATGGTCAAACTATTGTTTCTGGGGGTGACGATAAGACAGTGAAAGTATGGCGCAGAGACGGCTCTTTGATTACTACTCTCTCTGGTCATCAAAGTGTTATTAATAGTGTGGCAGTGAGTGGTGACGGTCAAACTATTGTTTCTGGGGGTGACGATAA